>JBATYS010000494.1:0-5794 GCA_049674205.1 Candidatus Aminicenantaceae bacterium | reverse complement strand
TAGCTGCTACATCTGGGGCTGAGGCTGATGTGACCTGGCCTATGTGGATCGCGGGTGGGATCGCCTTCACTCCCATAGAAAAATTCACCTTGACCTTCGATGTCCAGTGGACCCAGTGGTCCAAGCTTGACGAAGTAGCAATCACATTGTCAGATCAAACATGGGGACTTATTCTTGAAGAAGAAGATACTAAGCTGGCATTCCGCTGGAAGGATAAAGCGCAGATCAGGTTTGGTGCTGAGTACAGGTTAAGCCCCAAGTTCGCTCTTCGAGCCGGCTACTACCATGATCCGGGGCCTGCGCCAGATGAGACCAGAAACATCCTCTTACCTATCACGGATTTTACTGTTTTCGCTGGGGGCTTCGGATATAACATCAACGGTATTGTGATCGATTTAGCCGTTGAGTATCTTATGGGAAAAGAGAAGACAGTTCCTTTTGGAAAAACCCTGCCACCCTCACTGGGTGGAGATCCCGATTATCAAGATGCCATGCCTGGCGTTTATCATGTGAAGAATATCCTTGCCATTGAGTTTGCTATTGGCTACAAATGGTAAAGAGGGACTTGTTTTCTGAATAGATAGAGAAAAGCATTATTTTGACAAAACAGGGGGAGAGGAATTCCTCTCCCCAGCATTTTTTACTCTTTGGGATCTTGAGAGTAAAGACTTCCCGAGCAGGAAGATACACAATAATTTTTTACCCGTTATTTTTTAGCGGCCGGGTCAATCCGTTCAATAGAGTATAGGGATTCAGGATGAGTGATAAAAAGGTCAGAAAAGCTGTCATTCCAGCAGCGGGTTTTGGCACCCGTTTTCTTCCCGCAACAAAGTCTCAGCCCAAAGAAATGCTGAGTGTTGTGGACAAACCCCTGATCCAGTACGGCGTAGAAGAAGCGGTGGAGTCCGGTGTCGAACAGATCGCCATCATCACGAGCAGAGGAAAGTCGACGATGGAGGATCACTTCGACAGGAGTCCTGAACTGGAGCAATTCTTGGCGGAAAAGGGGAAACTCAAGTTTCTGAAAGAGATCGAGCGGATCTCAAACCTTGCTGATTTTTGTTACATCCGCCAAAAGCAGGCCCTTGGTCTGGGGCATGCTATCCTGTTGGCGGAGAGTTTCATAGGGAGAGAGTCTTTTGCCGTCCTCCTCCCGGATGATATTTTTGATTGTCCTTCCCCTTGCACCAAGCAGCTCATAGAGGTCCATAAAGAGACCCAGGCCACAGTTATTGTGCTCGGACGTGTGGATGAAGAAGGCACAAAAAAATATGGGATCATCAAGCCGAAACAGATCTCGGAACGAGTGTTTCAAGTGGAAGACATGGTCGAAAAGCCGGGGCCTGAAAAGGCCTTTTCCGATCTGGGCATTCTGGGTCGTTATGTGTTCAATCCCGAGATCTTCGACGCTATAAGAAAGACTTCGCCCGACCACAGGGGTGAAATCCAGATCACAGACGCCATAAGGCTTCTCCTCGAAACACAGCCCGTTTATGGCTATCTTTTCGAGGGGAAACGTTATGATGCTGGGGATAAGCTTGGATTTATCGAGGCAACAGTCAGTCTCGCGCTCAAAAGACCCGAATTCAGCCAACCTCTTAGAGAATACATCAAATCCATCAAAACATAGGGTCCCGATCCCTGGCTCCGATCCCTCACTTCTCTTTGTGCGATCGTCTGTGAAATATGGATTTTGTGCCTTGAGGAGGTTACCGACTGCGGGAAGGAATGGCGAGGGACAGAATCGAACTGCCGACGCAGAGATTTTCAGTCTCTCGCTCTACCGACTGAGCTACCTCGCCATCTGCACGAAAAATTTGATTCTAAGTATAAGTATCCATTGTGTCAATGTCAATTGTTTTCTATTCAGGTGAGGCCTTGCTGCTAAATTGAAATAGGTCAGTCATTGTGATATTCTTTCCGGGTGGAGGTTTTTCTGAATGGGAGAAAAAGAATTAAAAAAGGCTTTGATGCAAAAAAATAAAGAGTTTAAAGGGGTTGTTGAACTACATCGGAAACATGACGCTGAATTAGAAAAATTCAAATCCAAGAATTATCTTTCCGATAATGAAAAGCTCAAGATCAGAGAACTGAAGAAAAAAAAACTGGCGCTCAAGGATAAGATGTATATCATGATGACAGAATACAAGAAGTCTTTGGAATAATCGCAGCGCCGTGAAAAAGATGAACACAAAAATAGGATATCAATTTGCACTTGTCGGGTCAGATACATTTCGTGGAAAAGAATTGACGACTCTTCTCAACAAAAGAAAAATCCGCATCAGCGTTATGGAATTTTACGACCAAGACATCGAAGAGGAATTCAGCAAACTCACACAATTCCGTGATGAGCCCAAGGTCGTTCATCAGCTGGATGAAAATGCCTTTGAGGGGATCGATCTCGCTTTTTTGGCTGCAGACCCAAAGACAAACCATAAATTTGGCCCGATAGCCTCGAGGAAAAAAACATGGGTGGTTGATTTGAGTGAAACATTTAACAGGGATGGGAAAGTGCCCCTGGTCGTTGCAGGTGTGAATGATAGTATTTTGCGAAAGAAAAAACATTGTATTGTCGCCAACCCTCATCCTGTGACAATATTTCTCTCCCATCTTTTTCACCTCCTGCAACATCGTTTTGGCCTGGAAGAGGCGGATGCGACTGTGTTACAGCCCGCATCTGCCTTCGCTGATGCGGGAATAGAGGAATTGGCAAACCAATGTTTCGACGTGCTCCGCGGCAGCCAGATCGAGAAGAGGGTTTTTAAAACACAGATAGCTTTTAATCTGCTTTCCCAGACGGATGAAGTCGATTCCAATGGATCGACCACGACCGAGGGACAACTCATTTGTGAATTAAAGCGGATTTTTAACAAGAGTGAGTTTCGACTGTCCCTCTCTCTCATTCAAGCCCCTGTCTTCCACACATATTCCATTATGACCCGGTGTCTATTAGAGAAAGAGGCGTCGATTCCTGATCTGGAAGATCTGTTTAAAAATGCGTTAAATTTTGAACTGGGGTCTTCAATCCCCTCTTGCCCTGCCTCGTCAGTGGCTATTGCTGGAAAGGATCAGATTTATGTCGGAAGGATTAAGAAGGATGAATCCTTCCCAAGAAGTTTTTGGATCTGGATTGTTGCTGACAATCTAACACGGGGTTCGGCCGTAAATGCGCTTGAAATTGCAGAAGAGGTCTTATCTGTTCCACCAAACTGAAAAATGCAAGAGATTCTGAGGCTTTTAAAAATCACATTTAAGGAGAAGCGGAGTCTCCTCCTCTTCTTCATCTGCTCCATTTTTGTCGCGTTTTTTACGTATGTTTTTATCAACTTGGTTCAACCCATCTTGGACAATATGCTCACTTATGAGTCACAGGCGGCCACGCAGAAAACTCGGCTAATGGATTATGTGTTTCAAAGCCTAAACATCTCCCAACAAGACATTTACTGGTTCCTTCCCCTCCTGGTCGTTGTCGTGATTTTCGGAAAGGGGCTGTTCACCTTCCTTTCAACCTTGATCATGAAATTTATCGGGCATCGTGCATCTAAACGACTCCGAGATGAACTTTTTGAACATCTCGTATACCAGTCAATGGATTATTTCGATCAAAGGTCTACAGGTGAGATCATGTCCAGAGTCACCAGTGATGTGGACAAGATCCAACAAGCCGTATCGGGTAGCATGGGTGATTTTATTCGAGAAGCTTTTGTCCTGGTTGCGCTCCTTATTTACATCTTTTATACGGATTGGCGTCTCGCTATCGTTGCCTTTGTGATCGCTCCCCTTGCTGCCATTCCTCTCGCGATCTTCAGCCGAAAGCTCAAAAGGCGCGGGAAACAAAGCCAGGCCCGGATGGCTGGAATCTATGAGCAGCTCTATGAAAGCATCACCGGAAGCAAGATCGTCAAAGCTTTCACCATGGAACGCTTTGAACTGAAAAAGTTCTACGAGGCAACAAAAAGTTTTTTCAAGTCCAGTATGCAGTTTGCCAGGATAGAAAGCTTGTCTTCTCCTTTTATGGAGTTTTTAGGGGGAGCTGTGGGAGCTTTTGTCCTTTATGTGGGGATGCGGAGGATCACCGAAGGATATATCAGTCCTGGTGATTTTGGCTCCTTTGTTGTCGCGATATTTTACTCGTACACACCTATAAAAAGACTGAGCCGGGCCAACAATGTCATCCAGCAGGGTCTTGCCAGCTTTGAAAGGATACAGGATATCCTTGATAGCAAGCCAAAGATCATTGATCACCCAAAAGCCTATCCGCTTCCACCTGTCAAGGGGAAAGTCACATTCGAAAATGTGTCCTTCAGCTATAATGAAGCCCGGCCCGTTCTCTATGATGTGAGCTTCGTGGTCAATCCCACAGAGTTGATGGCTGTTGTCGGACTGAGCGGTTCTGGAAAGACAACGATTATCAACCTCCTCTCCCGCTTCTATGAAGCCACTTCGGGGGCAATAAAAATAGATGACATCGATATCAGTGAAGTGACTGTGCTATCCCTCCGTTCGCAGATTGGCTTGGTTACGCAGGAGCTCATCCTGTTTAACGATTCGATCTGCAACAACATTGCCTATGGATTGGAAGAGATGCCTTTCGAGAGGATCGAAGGGGCGGCGAAAGCGGCCATGGCCCATGAATTCATAAAGGAACTTCCTGAAGAGTATGATACGCAAATAGGGGAGAAGGGTGTTTTGTTGTCAAGCGGGCAGAGGCAACGTTTGGCCATTGCACGGGCGCTTCTCAAAAATCCTCCGATTCTTATCTTGGATGAGGCCACTTCCGCCCTAGATTCGGAATCGGAAAGGCTTATCCAGGTCGCCATGACTAATGTCATGAAGGACCGGACAACGGTGGTAATCGCCCATCGCCTCTCGACGATTCGGAATGCGGACAAGATTTTGGTAGTGGACAAGGGGAAGATTGTTGAGATCGGCACCCATGAAGAACTCTGTCAAATGGATGGCATTTATAAAAAGTTGTACGATCTGCAATTCCCGGAGGAAAAGGAAGGATTCTCATGATATTCAGTATGACCGGTTTTGCCGAAAAAACGTACGAATCCAAATCTCTCTCGGTAAAGATCACCATCCGCACCTTGAATCACCGTTTCTTTGACTGGAATTATCGCGGTTATCCGATCAAGGATATGGAGCAGCAGATAAGAACCGCCTGTCAAAAAAAGATCAAAAGGGGAAGGATCGATGTGACATTTGAGATCCATTTTGTTGATCCCTCGAAGTGGGACATTCAGATCAATGAGGGATTGTTATCCGATATTCTGATTTCACTGGATGATGTGTCTGCAAGAATATCCAAGAACGTCTCGTTCAAGGTAGAAAACCTTTTTAGCCTTCCCCATGTGTTCGAGCTTAAAAAGAAGGATTTCACCCAGGGGGAGGCTCGTTTTTTACTGAGATGTTTCGAGACCACACTGGAGGATCTTGTCCGGAATCGTTTGAGAGAGGGCAGAGAGCTGAAAAAAGAGCTACAGTCCCATATCAGGAACATTGGACAGGTCCTACCTAAAATAAATAAACTGGCGAAAAAACAACCTCTCCACATTCAAGAAAGATTGAAAGAACGATTGATAGCCCTTGGGAATGAAGTGGCTCTCTCGGAGGATAAACTGTTGGAGGAAGCCGCGCTCATCGCCCAGCGTTATGATTTGAGAGAAGAAATAGAAAGGCTAAAATGCCATCTCAGTTATTTCCGCGAGCTTCTGGCTACAAAGGAAGGTGAGCCTCTCGGTCGAAAAATGGATTTTGTGATCCAGGAAATGTACAGAGAGACGAACAC
>JBATYS010000493.1:0-2003 GCA_049674205.1 Candidatus Aminicenantaceae bacterium | reverse complement strand
CCGCCTCCTGGCACATGAGCTCCGCACTATCCTGGTCAGCGAGATAATCGCTTCCTTTGATCGTGTCGAACGCATGTCTCTCCCAGCTGTCATCTTTTCCATCGGGATTGTTTCCCAAGGCCGCGTTGATTCCACCCTGGGCAGCCACAGAATGAGAGCGCAGAGGGTGGACCTTGGAGATCACAGCCACGGAGAGGTTGGGGTCGCTGGACAAGGCTGCAGAAAGCCCGGCCAGCCCACCCCCAACGATCAGGATGTCATGACTTAGCATTCAGTAATTCCTGGTGAAATAGATAATAAGGAGAAGAGCACTCGATACAACTCCCAAAATCGTAAAGACCCAGAAGAGCAATTTTTCCTTTTTCACACCCAGGTCGATGATCACAGTCCTCAGTCCGTAAAGGGCATGGAAAACGATCGAAATGATCAAGATCGTGTCTGTCAGGGGATTCGTATGGAGCACCAGAGCCCAATCCGGTTTCTGCTCCTTTGTCATCAAAAAAAAGGATGTCAAAAACTTGATCACAAGAAGGACAATGAGCAAAAGACCCGAAACCCGATGAAATACCCACACAAACATATTTACTGCTCCTTTTTTTGTGGAGAATATATTAAATTAAAGTCCTTCCAAATTGTCAAGGACTGCTGGATCACAATCCTGAATTATTCACGAGTCGAGGTCGCTGCAAAGGCGAGGCAGTGGCCCCTGAAGCTGTAGTGAACTACCGCCTGACGTGGGCTACAACGAAGGCTTTGTGGTGAGATCGGCTCGCCTGAAGGGAAAAAATGTCTATTATAAATAAAAAACGTATTGAAAATGTTGTGACCAATTGAGTATTCAGAAAAAACGTTGCAAGATTCTAATATTATGTCAGCTATGAGAAGTATCGACATTTTTTATGAATAATTCAGGTTATTTGATGCTGTAGTTTTTTAGCTTATAGCTTAGAATTCGTTCGGTGACTCCAAGGACTCGGGCCGCTTTGCTCTTTATCCCTCCGTTATCCCGGAGTGCTCTTTGGATCTCTTTTTTCTCGAGTTTTTTTACTTTTTCAGGGAGTGTAAGCCCCTCAAACACCAGATCATCCTCGAGTGTTTCTTTCAAAAAAACAGGGAGATCACCCAGTGTGATAAAACTCCCATCGCAGAAAACAACAGCGCGTTCGATGACATTCTCCAGCTCTCGGATGTTTCCTGGGTAGGAGTATTGAACAAGTACATTCATCGCTTCTGCTGTAATACCTTCGATTGTCTTCTCCTCCCTGCCGCTGTACATTCTCACGAAATAGTCCACCAGAGGAGGAATATCTTCCTTTCTCTCTCGAAGGGGAGGGACATGGATACGGATCACATTCAGCCTGTAGTAGAGGTCAGGCCGGAATTTTTCCTCTTTCACCGCTTTCTCTAGATCCATGTTCGTTGCGGCCAAAATCCGGACATCCGATTTTAAGGGTCGAGAGGATCCCAAACGGTAGAATTCCTTCTCCTGAAGAACTCGCAGGAGTTTTACCTGGAGCTGGAGAGGCAGGTCTCCGATCTCATCCAAAAAAAGAGTTCCTCCTGAAGCCGCTTCGAACTTTCCGATCTTCCGCTCGTACGCACCTGTGAAAGACCCCTTTTCTGCGCCAAAAAGCTCGCTTTCTATCAAGGTCTCCGGAAGAGAGGTGATATTCACGGGTAAATAGATTCCATTTTTCCTTCGAGAGGCAAAGTGGATCGCTTTGGCCACGAAGTCCTTCCCGGTTCCGGTCTCTCCAGAAATGAGAACCGTGGCATCACTCTTTGATGCCTTATTGACCAGGTGGGCCACCTCATCCATCCTGGCGGATGAAAACACAAAATTCTTCGAGCTGAATTTCTCCTGCAAAGTGCTCCGAAGGGAGGAGACTTCTTTTTTGAGTTTTTGTCTTTCCAGAGCTCGCTCGATCACTATCAGAAAGTTTTTAAAATCGATGGGTTTGACGATATAATCATAGGCCCCTTGTCTCATGGCCTCGACGGCA
>JBATYS010000492.1:0-2178 GCA_049674205.1 Candidatus Aminicenantaceae bacterium | reverse complement strand
CATTTTCCCGCCAGGTTCCTTAAATTCCACAACTTCTGCTTGGAATGCCAATTCTGCAATGGTCTCGGGGGTCTTTGCCTCGGGGCTTTCTGCGGCCTCTAGTAGGAATTTTATCCAAGCAACAACGAGGGCAGAAGAGCTCGAAGTTCCGGAATTTATGGGAATATCGCCCCGGACGGTGCAATCCCAACCTGAAGAAATGGGGACATTTTTTCTACGCAGAACATTAACTACACTTCTTAAGTAATCCCTCTCTTTTCTGTAGGTTAGGTCCTCTGTGAGCGAGAACCTCTCAATATCCTGGATGTCTGGCAGCGCGATCACAAAATTGGGATCATTCCTTTTTCTGCCTGAAATATTTATGCGTAAGTTGATGGCTGCGGCGATCACAGGAAGCCCGAAATAGTCCTGGTGTTCACCAAAAAGACAGATCCTTCCCGGCGCAGATACTTTTAACTCATCCATAGCTTTTTTGCTATCTTGGTGCACGGCAGAAGTCGTAATTCCGAATCATTCTTTGTTTCTGACATACATTGTGGTAGTGCCGGATTCATCCTGGAACCGCAGCTCAAATAATTTTGTATAGGATTTAATAAGCTGAGATAACTGTTTGAATCCATATGTGCGCGGATCGAAGCCCGGGTCAAGTTGATGCAAATAAAATCCCATGGTCGCCAGGTTGGCCCAGCCGTCCTCTTGTATGGCCATTTCAAAAGCTCCCTTGAGCAGAGGCAAAGGATCCAGCTTCCTGGATTTTTCCTCCTTAGCAGAGGTCTTCTTTGATGTCTTTTTTCCCCGGGAAGTCTCTTTAGGCAGAAGGTTTTCAGTATAAATAAAAACATTACAGCCATTAACAAAAGCTTTTGGGGTCAATTGTCTGCCAATCCCCATAACAAAAATGCCACTTTCCCGGATGCGAGTGGCCAGGCGGGTGTAATCACTATCGCTCGAGACTATGCAGAAACCGTCAACCAGTTTTCCATGTAGGATATCCATAGCATCGATGATCATGGCACTGTCTGTGGCATTCTTGCCTACGGTATAACGGAACTGCTGAATCGGCTGAATAGCAGCTGCATTCAATGTGCCTTTCCAACCCTGCATATTGGCGGTTGTCCAGTCTCCATATATCCGCCTGATAGTTAATTTCCCATATTTGCTGGCTTCTGTCAGTATCTTGCCTATGAGCATGGGCTGGGCATTGTCGCCATCTATGAGCAAAGCGATATTTTTGGTTTCACTTTCTAATAATGTATCGACCATAATAATTCCTTCCTATTTTATTCGTTATTTCCCGCTCAGGTATTGTACTTCTCTTTTGTATGTCGTCAAATGATTCGGACACACCCTTGAGCGACGGTTTTGCTTCTTCATATTACGCCTAACTAAGACTTTCAATCAAGTTATTCATCATAAATAAGCGATAAATTTTCCTCCTCTGACGCATAATCTCTGTTTTCGTCCTTTGCCTTTGTTCCAGTCCAAAGAAGCGGTCAATGGGAGTGCATCTCTCAGGGCCTGTGGCCAACTCCTTAATGTATTTCTATGCCATACTCCAAGAGGTGACACTAGATTGCTTAATTAAGATTGTGGTTGGAGAGCGAATGTTGCTGGATCAAAGCGCCGCAGCACTTCGATCCGTTGATTGATCTTACTAAAGTGGTTTGGAGATGCCTCTCGGTGAAGTAAACATGTTGATTAAAAGAGTGAATTCATCTATAAATGGTTTAATAAAAAAAATGACTGAAATTAGTTTTTTGGGCACTGGCGGGTCTGTCGCTACTGTGGAGAGAGACAACACATCTTTTCTGATAAAACACTCCGCCGATCACATCTTGATTGACTGTCCTGGCAGTATCGTTCAAAAGATAAAAAAGCTGAATGTTGAACCTGTTGACATACAAACCGTACTCGTAACCCACATCCATCCCGACCATGTGTATGGGCTGCCTTCCTTCATTCACAGCTTGATGCTAACCGAATGCCAGATCGATCTTCTTGGCTCGGAAAGAACTATCAATTTTTGCCGTAGATTCCTTGAGCTTTTCCATCTTTTGGACAAAAAGATTAAGTGCCGTGTCCGTTTTATCCCTTTGGAACCCGATCAGGACTTTATGATAGCAACCTCGATCGAGTGTTCGACGAAAAAAGTCCCGCACAATGAGTCGTCTCTGGCCT
>JBATYS010000491.1:0-4656 GCA_049674205.1 Candidatus Aminicenantaceae bacterium | reverse complement strand
CCCAAAAAAGGCCTAAAATCAGGGGCTATATTTGCAGGCCGCTATCAGATTGTAAAAGAAATCGGGAAAGGCGGCATGGGGACAGTGTACAGGGGACTGGATAAAAAACTCAATGAAGAGGTGGCTCTTAAGATCATAAAACCGGAAATCGCTGCTGACGAGACAACGATCGAGCGTTTCCGGAACGAGCTGAAACTCGCCCGAAAAATTACGCATAAAAATGTTTGCCGTATGTTTGACTTCCATGAAGAGGAAGGAACACCTTACATCACTATGGAGTTCATCCAGGGAGAGAGCCTGAAAAATTTCATCGTGAGGAAAGGCAAGTTATCCGAGGATCAAACGATCGAGATTACCAGACAAATCTGCAGAGGGTTGTCAGAGGCACACGAGATAGGAGTTGTGCACCGCGACCTCAAGCCTCAGAATATAATGATCGATCTCAAACACAATGCTAAAGTCATGGACTTTGGGATCGCTCGTTCTGTAGAAGCACCTGGAGTAACTCAAGCAGGAGTAATGATAGGAACTCCGGACTACATGTCTCCCGAGCAGGTGGAGGGTAAAGAGGCCGATCACACATCGGACATCTATTCATTGGGTGTGATCCTTTATGAGATGGTGACAGGAAGGCTGCCTTTTGCGGGAGACACGGCATTGAGCATTGCCTTGAAGCACACGAAGGAAGCCCCGGTGGATCCGAGAGAGATCAACGATTTGCTTTCCGATAATTTGAGCGGGATCATTCTTAAATGTTTGGAAAAGGACAAAGGGCAAAGATTTCAGAGTGTGGACGAGTTGATCTCTGAATTCAGGACGATCAAAGATGGTGTGCCCACGACAACTGCGGTTGTGGCGCCTGATTTACCCGAATTCCTGGCTGATAATGGAGAGGAGATTAAGGAAGAGTTGTCTGTTTTTGTGGCCCGTGAGCAAGAGCTTGAAAAGATGGGGGGCTTTCTCGACAAGGTTCTTTCCGGGAAGGGACAAATCATGTTTGTGGAAGGGGAAGCCGGTAGCGGAAAGACAGCCCTGATCCAGGAATTTGCCCGGCGTTCCCAGGAAACCCATACTGATCTGATCGTTGCCAGCGGAAGATGTAATGCCCACACTGGAGTCGGAGATCCTTACCTTCCATTCATTGAAGTGTTAGGTCTTCTATCAGGAGATGTTGAAGCCAGGTGGTCAGCTGGCATTATTGCAAAAGAGCATGCCCTGCGTTTATGGAACCTGCTTCCCCTCACGGCAGAGGCAATCGCAAATAAGGGCCCGGACCTGATCAATATCTTTGTTCCGGGAGCAGAGCTGGTCACACGCGGCGAAGTCTTTTCCTCCGCTAGAGCTGCTTGGCTATACCCTCTAAAGAAAATTGTCGAAAACAAAGCAAAGCTCCCTGCCGATGTGATGCTTCAACAGAGCAACCTTTTCGAGCAATTCATGAGAGTCCTCGAAGTCCTGGCAAAACAAAAGCCACTTCTTCTGGTGCTGGACGACCTTCAGTGGATGGATAGCGGTTCTGCCAATTTGCTCTTCCACTTGGGCCGAAGGATCAAGGGATGCCGTATTATGATCATCGGTTCTTTCCGGCCCTCTGAAATAGACTTGGGACGTGCAGGAGAACGCCATCCCTTAGAGCCGATCCTCCACGAATTTAAACGAGATTACGGGGATATCGAAGTGAATGTCGACAAAGTGGCAGGCCGCCCCTTCATCGATGCGTTTCTCGATACAGAAGCAAATCTGTTAGGAGATTCCTTTCGCGATATGCTCTTCAAACAAACAAAAGGAAATCCTCTCTTTACCGTCGAGCTTCTTCGCGATATGCAGGAACAGGGCATTTTGATCCCAAACACAGAGGGCCGTTGGGTTGAAGGTCCAGAATTGAACTGGGATACTTTGCCCGCACGGGTGGATGCGGTGATCGAGGAACGCATCAATCGGCTGTCTGATCATCTGCGGGATATACTGACATTGGCCAGTGTGGAAGGTGAAGAGTTCACCGCAGAAGTCGTAGCCCGTTTGCAGGATACGGAAGTGAGGGAACTGGTTCGACTTCTGAGTCAGGAGCTGGACAAGAGGCATCATCTGGTTTCAGCAAAAGGCATCCATCGCATCGACAGACAGCGCCTGTCCCGGTATCTGTTCCAACACATCCTGTTCCAGAAGTATCTCTACAATAACCTGGACGAGGTTGAACGGGCACACCTGCATGGTGAGATAGGAGAAATTTTAGAGACACTCTACGGAGATTTTGCCGACGAAATTGCGAGCCAGCTCGCAAGGCATTTTTACGAGGCCGGAGAGGTTGAGAAAGCCATCGAGTATTTTTTTAAGGCTGGGAACAAGGCAGTCAAGGTCTCAGCAAACCAAGAGGCGATCCAGCATTTCAAACAAGCCCTCGATCTGCTCAAAACACTCCCAGAGTCATTAAACAGGGACAAGCAGGAACTCTCCTTACTACTGGCCCTGGTTCTCCCTCTTCAGGCTACTCAGGGATTTGCTTCTCCGGAGTTAGGTCAAGCCGTGACGCGAGCCCAGGAATTGTGCCACGATTTTGGAGAAACACCGGAAGTTTTTTTGGCGCTATCGCAAATTGCAGGGTATTACTCCACACGTCCGGAATACAGAAAAGCGCTAGAGTTCGAAAATCAGATCTCCACGCTTGCCGAAAAGCTAGGGGATCCCCTACTAAAAGCCATCTCTCATTATAACTTGTCCTGGCCAAAGCTGAATCTGGGAGAGCTCACACAGTCCTTGGAACACACAAAGCAGCTGAGTGAATTGTATGATCCAGAAAAACATGGACACCTGGCTTATGTCTTCGGGTACGATTTGGGTGTTATATCCCTGGCTTTCGGCGCCTGGGATCTCTGGCTCCTGGGTTATCCAAATCAGGCAGAAGAGCAAATAAATACCGCCATCGCTCATGCGCGTAAAATCGATCATCCGCACACTATGGCTTTTGCTCTTGTGGGCGGCATTGCCATGCAATGGTTCCTGCGCAACCGGGAAGGCATCGACAAATACACCGACGAGCTGGTTCCCATCTCCTATGACAACGGCTTTCTCTTTTGGATCGGCCATGCCCTGATCTACCTGGGAGAACGAAAAACTCTGGAAGGTCAAGTGAAAGAAGGGATCGCACAGATGAGAGAGGGAGTGCAAACATTACATATGACAGGATCGGAGACATGTTTGACCCGGCTATTAGCCAGAATGGCCACCGCATGTAAAGAGATGGGAGAGATTGAGGAGGCCCTCAAGATGGCGGAGGAGGGGCTCGAGCTCAAATGCAAGTTTGAGGAAACCTACATGGAGGCTGAGCTCTTCCGGCTCAAAGGTGAATTATTGCAGCTTCAAGGAAAAAATGAGCATGACGTCGAAGACTTTTTCCGAAAAGCCATCGAGATCGCGAGAGGACAAAAAGCCAAGTCCTTAGAGTTGCGGGCTGTCATGAGCTTGAGCCGGCTCCTAAAAAAACAACATAAAAAGGAAGAAGCGATAGCGCTTTTAGCAGAAACTTACAACTGGTTCACCGAAGGATTCGACACCGAGGATTTAAAAGAGGCCAAGGCTCTTCTCGAGGAATTGTCTGAATAGAAACCACACACTCCGGGAATAAAGATCTTCTAGCTTTCATCAAAATCTGTTGCCCCGCATCTGTTTTCCCGCCCCAAAGCCATTGACAATACAACCAGCATCGCGTACAGTGAGCCATCACAAATCGGACTCCATTTGAAAACTTATTACCATGGTTTTCCGTATGTCTATAAATAAGTCCATGAGAAGGCTTGTACTTTTTTTAGCTTCATTCTTCATATTCACACTCATTTTATTTCCCAATGAGTCTCTCCAACCCTTAAGAACAGACAATCCCCCCAAGATTGATGGGAAGATGGACGACTCGATCTGGAAATCAGCTCCCTCTGTCACGGGCTTCAAAACATATCATCCTGATTTCGGGATAGACATGCCCGAACGGACCATCGTATACATGGCCTACGACAGGGAAAATCTTTTCTTCGGCTTTAAATGCTTCGACAGCCAACCCGATAAGATCAAGGCATCGATTTCGAGACGCGACACGATCCGGCCCGATGACTGGATCTGCATCAACCTGGACTCCTTTAACGACCAGCAAGCCCTCTACGCCTTATACATCAATCCGCTGGGTATCCAAACAGACAGCCGGTACGCCGGCGGCCGTGAAGATTTCAGCCAGGATTTTGTTTTCTTCAGTGCGGGTCAGATCGATGAAGAGGGTTATATCATCGAGGTTCAGCTCCCCTTCAAGAGCATCCGCTTTGCCAACAAACAAACAGTAGAAATGGGTGTGATCTTCGAGCGGAGAATAAGTCGGATTTCTACACAGGGAACCTATCCTGCCTTAAGCCCTGAAAAAGGAATGTTCTTCCTCACGCAGATGAAATCCATGGTTATGCACGACATCAAGCACTACACACTATTGGAGTTGCTCCCGGCTGTGACTCTGAACCAAAGGCAATATGCTGAAGAGGGAGACCTGAACATCACAGACCGCTTCAGTGACCTGAGCCTGACGGCGAAATATGGCATCACTTCAAAACTGATCCTGGATGCCACTTACAATCCTGACTTCAGCCAGGTCGAATCAGACGCAGGACAGGTGGATGTCAA
>JBATYS010000490.1:0-3817 GCA_049674205.1 Candidatus Aminicenantaceae bacterium | reverse complement strand
ATTTTCCTTCCTTAGCTCTGAGCGATAGTGAAAATATTTACGGTTGGGGGAAGTGGAAGAGAAACGCGCTGGAGTGCGGATTCACCCCCATCTTTGGCTGTGAGGTAAACCTTCAGGGAAGAACGTTTCTCTTCCTCGTCAAGAGCAGAGAGGGCTACTGGAATCTGATGGAAACCCTCAATCGGAAAGAACTGACATCAGCGGAGGGATTGGTTGTGGTGTTGATCCCGCACTCCAGAGAGGAGAAGTTTCCGAAAGATTTGGCAGACCTTGCTGGCGAGGATTTCTACCTTGGCGGCGATTTTTTTAACTTCGAGAGGGTCCTTTCCTGGGCGACCCAGCACAATGTGCCTTTTGTCTGGGCCAATTCCCTGAAATTCATAAAAAACCCCGAGAGGCTCATCCTCCTCCACTCGATCCAGAAAAAGATCCCTTTTCCTCCAGAAAGGGACCGCTTGAAACACAGGATGAAGTTTTTCGGCCCGGATCAGGAGGCCCTGGCCCTGAAGAAATTTGGCTCGAGGGCAAAGGCTTTTTTCACAAAGACCCTTGAAGTGGCGGAGAAATGTCAGTTTTCCTTCGAAAGTATCGTCCCCTCGCTTCCCGAAGATCTTTTTCCCACAACCCTGCGGAATGTGGTGATGGACAGGCTGCGAACCATGAAGAACTTGAGCTGGAGGGAGAGGCAGAGAGCCAGGAGAGAGCTCGATGTGGTGGAACAATCCGGTTTCGCACCCTATTTTTTGGTTGTCCATGATGTGGTGGAGTTTGCACGGCGCCGCGAGATCCTCCACAATCTCAAGGGCTCAGGAGCTTCCTCCTTTCTGGCCTATCTCCTCGGAATCTCCCGAGTCAGTCCGATCGAGTTTGACCTCTACTTCGAAAGATTCCTCAACAAAGGACGGGATGACCCTCCTGACTTCGACATCGATTTTGACTCTAGAAAAAGGGATGAGGTTCTGTCTTACGTTCTGGAAAAATACGGTAAAGGACAGACGGGAGCGGCCTTTGTCTGCAGCCTGAAGAATTACCGTGCCCGCTCGGCCCTTTACGAGACAGCCCGCGCATTTGGGCTTCCGCCTGCGGAATCCCGGTCCTTGAGCAAAAGAGCTCCTTTCTTTGCCGAACCTGATTTTCTGAAGAAGGACAAGCCTCCACCCGGTACAATGGAAATATGGAAAACTGCGTCTGACCTGACCTCTGTCTACTGTGAGAATTCCCTCCATGTGGGGGGTGTCATCCTGACATCGTTTCCTGTCGACCGCTATCTTCCGCTGACAGAATCGGCAAAGGGTTATGTCATGTCTCACTTCGACCGTGATGCCGTGGAGGATTTGAAACTTATCAAGCTCGATCTTCTCTCTGTCCGGGGATTGGCGGCTATTTCTGCAGCCAAGAAGATACTGAAGATCAAGAGCATTCCGTCCCGGGACAGGAAAGCCTACAGCCTTTTGAGGGACGCCGAGACCATCGGGTGTTTCCAGGTGGAAAGCCCTGCCATGATGAACCTCCTCCGTCGCATGAAACCGGAGAATGTTTACGAGTTGACGCAAGCCCTGGCTCTCATCCGTCCCGGCCCGACCGAGAGCGGCATGAAAGAAGCGCTCCTTCGAAACCGTGAGGGGAGGCCCGTCTTCCGTGATCCTTTCATGACAAAGATCCTTCCCGAGACCGGAGGGCTTCTCCTCTATGAAGAACAGGTGATGCAGGTGGCCGAACGGGTGGCGGGAATGCCTCCCGAAGAAGGGGATCTTCTCCGCCGAAGCCTCAAAAAGAAAAGTCCAGACCCGCCGATGAAGGCACGGTTTTTTAGAGAGGCCGGGGAGAGGGGATACCCCACAGCAGAGGTCCAGAAATTGTGGAAGGTGATGAAGGAGTTCTCCTCCTACTCCTTCAACAAAGCCCACAGCGCTTCCTATGCCCACATGGCCTACCAGGCCGTTTATTTGAAGGCCCATCACCCCGTTCCCTATCTCACTTCGGTGCTCAATGCCGGAGGTGGTTATTATGGTCTGGCAGAGTACATCGAGGAGGCCAAAAGGCGAGGGATCAGGGTGTTAGGACCGGATGTGAACAGGAGTGATTTCCAGTTCGCAGTGGAGGGAAAGAGTATCCGTGTCGGCCTGATGCCCATCAAGGGGCTGGCGCTGAAGACGGCCGAGAAGATCATCACAGAGAGAGAAAAAGGGAACTACGCCTCCATCGAGGATTTCCTTTTCCGCGTGTCTCTCACCAAGGCCGAGCTTTTCACCCTTATCAAGGCGGGGGTCTTCGATTCCCTCGAACCGCGGAGGACCCAGCAGATCCTCCGCTATTTCAGAGGGATCGAGGGTATGGGAGAGGTCATGGACCTGGACCAGAAACAGAAAAAGCGGATGCTTATCGAGTCGCTCGGGTTCGATCCTGAAGGAGATTCTCTATCTCTCTTCAAGGGGAAGAGGCCGGCCCTTCGGGTCGAGAATGTGAAGGACTATGTGGGCCACACCGTGGATCTCGTTCTCAGGGTCGTGGATGCACGGCGCAAAGGTGTGAACAGCGGCCAGAAATACTTTTTTCTCTTTGAGGATGAGACAGGACTTCTGGAGGGTGTGGGGGAGACGAAATGCTTGACCTTTGGCTCTCCGCCTACCTGTTATTTGCGGGGAGAGGTCCGCAGTGATAGGACAGGGCGGCCTAAGATTTTCAACTGCACTTTCTTGAAGCCTTTTTAATCCATCTTTCCTCTGGATTATATTACTGTGAATGATGAAAAAGAGCCAATTCAAACACAGTAAACACTTATAAGCATCTATATTTCATTGAGAATTTCTTTGGAAGTCAGGCATGCTGGTTAGGAAGCCATCCGGAGGCGAGCAGGAACTCTCTTCACTGTTGCCTTAGTTCTTTGCCTAAGTCACTATCAAAAAGAATGAAAGAAATATGGTATATTAACGTCTAAAGTTAATGGAGAAATGTATAATAACAAGGAGGACCAAAATGATAAAACGAATCCCTGGAGCCATTATCTCTCTGACCTTACTCTTGACTACGGGATTATTCGCCCAGCAAAATGAAAAGCCTCTTTCCCTCGAAGATTGCATTATCGAAGCCATGCAGAACAATCTCCGCCTTGCTGTTGAAGTCTTGAATCCAGATATTGCAGATGAATTTGTGACTCGGGCAGAGGAAAAATTCTTGCCCTCCCTCTCTTTTGGATATAACAATCAAAAAACAAACACGCCCTCATATTCTTGGATTGATGCAGCCGGAGAGGTTCGCTCAGCCTATAGAGACTATACAGCATCTCTGAATCAGCTAATTCCAACGGGGGGACAATTCCGCATCTCGCTTGACTCGTACAAAAATGATACCAACAGGAGCTTTCAGACCATCAATCCTAGATACGGAAGCACTCTGAGATTTAATTTTATCCAGCCGCTTTTAAAAAATTTCGGCTATAAGAATAGCCGGAGAGAGATTATTGTTGCTAAAAACAATAGAGAAATTTCTGAGAATGAATATCATCAGACCCTCCTGGATACCATATACGATGTTGAGGAAGCTTATTGGATTCTCGCCTACAGCGTCGAGAACTTAAAAGTGCAAAGGCAGTCACTGCAATTAGCCCGTGATCTTTTAGAGGAAAATCAGAGGAAAATAGAAGTAGGAACCATGCCTCCCATAGAAATTTATACGGCTGAGTCCGAAGTCGCCAATCGAGAGGCAGACATCTTGCAGGCAGACAGATTAGTCAAAAACAACCAAGACCGTCTTAAAAAGATCCTCAACCTCCCTATTCTTGAAGAGGGGGAGCCTACTGAAATTATTCCAATAGACA
>JBATYS010000489.1:0-1626 GCA_049674205.1 Candidatus Aminicenantaceae bacterium | reverse complement strand
TGGAGGATTACCTGAGCTACATTCCCCAGATGGCCAAAAACGGAGCAAATATCATTGGAGGATGTTGCGGGACTAATCCGGAGTATATCCAGAAAATGGCAGAAGTTTTAAAAAAGAGCTGACTCGGTCATAAAAAATCTCAGAGGTTTGTCTGCTTGCATGCAGGGAAAATAAATCGGAGAAGAATATGTTTGGATGGCTGTTTTTAAAGAAATGAGTCAAAACCCAGATTATCTCGATACATCTATCGATTGGAACGATCCAAATGTCGTCTCCTGCCTGGATGAACTCCCGCTCTGGTCTGCACCCTTCGGATTGATTCTGCTAGAAAATTCCAGGATTCAGCCCGATATGACCGTCCTGGATA
This sequence comes from Candidatus Aminicenantaceae bacterium, assembly GCA_049674205.1. Lineage (GTDB taxonomy): Bacteria > Acidobacteriota > Aminicenantia > Aminicenantales > Aminicenantaceae > WTAW01. The sequence goes on along the minus strand of JBATYS010000489.1, from coordinate 1,259 downwards.
TCGGCTTCGGGACAGGTTTCCCATTACTGGAAATGGCGCAAAGACTGGGGAAATCCGCAACCATCTATGGACTTGATCCGTGGAAAACAGCACATGAGCGGACACGTCTCAAAATGAATCTCTTCAACATCAAGAACGTGATTTTGGTTGAGGGAGATGCGTCATCCATGCGATTTGAAGACGAAACGTTCGACCTTATCATTTCCAATCTGGGGATCAATAATTTCCAAGATCCGAGAAAAATCTTTAGAGAATGCTTTAGAGTGGCAAAACCGAAAGCACAGATCGCATTGACCACAAATCCGAAGGGTCATATGAAAGAGTTTTACGCCGTCTTTGAAGAGACATTGAAAGAGCTTTCTCTGAATAAGTTGGAGGAAGATTTTCTGATTCATTTAAATCACAGGTTGACTCCAAAAATCATTCGTTCCTATCTAAAAGAGGTAGGGTTTAAGATCACAAAATCCCAACAAAGTTCTATCACCATGAGATTTTTAGACGGAAGCGCTTTTTTTTCTCATTCGCTGATCAGGTATGGATTTTTGGAAGATTGGAAAAAGCTCATCCCCGCTGAGCATCGGAACATGGTATTTTCTAAAGTGGAGAGCAAAATAAATATTATTGCTCATAACAACGGGGAGTTTTCGCTGACAATTCCCGTTGTGTATATTGAAGGGGAAAAATAGTAGAAGACTAGGTCATCTAGAAATCTTGTTCACACAAAATTGTGGATCATACAGATGAATCCATGCAAAAAACTTGTCCTGGTTGTTTGCCTCGAACCATTTATATGCCTCGTCCAACACTTCATCCCCTCTCCTCTGTACAGAATCTAGACTCACCTTTTTGTACTAGGTCAAGTCAAAATTGTTATAGTAATAATCAAATCCCTGGAGATCAATTCCGATCAGCCTGAAATCAAGAAGAAGATCGATTCTATTAACAAGTAATTTCTCCATCTCTATCAACTCCTAAGTGAATCTAAATCCTTATGAAACAAATTTATGGCTCCATACAACTTGTTAATTTACTTCAGGATATAGGAGCGCATTGAGAAGAAATTTGTATGTCCCATGAGATTGGGCCCTGTGCTGACAAGGGAAGCCGATCAAAATAATGTGCCCTTTTTTGTTCTGAAAATCAACAACTGCTGCTTTGCGTGCAATCACATCTTCCCCGAAGAGCCAGCCGCTCAGAAGGAGATCATCTTCTGGAAATCTAGCCACGACTTTCCTATCCCACCCTTCAGGGGGGATCTG
>JBATYS010000488.1:0-1945 GCA_049674205.1 Candidatus Aminicenantaceae bacterium | reverse complement strand
TTTCCATTGGGCATTCCGGTGCAACCTATGAACAAACTCTAGAGGGAATCAAGGCTGGAATATCGCATGCGACTCATTTTTTCAATGCGATGCCTGAATTCCATCATCGTGACCCAGGTGTCGTAGGAGCTGTCCTCGAATCAGAGGATGTCACGGCAGAGCTCATCTGCGATGGGATCCATGTCCATCCCGCCTCGGTGAGGCTTGTACTCGAACGAAAGGGCATAGAGAATGTTTGTCTGATCACCGATTCCATCCTTGCTGCCGGATTAGGAGATGGGAACTATATCCTGGGCGATCTTGAGATCACCGTGAGGGGAGAAGAAACGCGTCTTCGAGATGGCAGCTCATTAGCTGGAAGTGTACTGACTCTTAACAAAGCTGTGAAAAATGTTCTCGAATGGACGAATCTTTCCATCGAGCAAGTTGTACAGATGGCATCTCTGAATCCTGCCCGTGTTCTCGGTTTAGATCAAGAGATGGGAAGCGTCGAAAAAGGGAAATGTGCTAACTTGACTGTGTATGATAAAGACTTTCAGATCAAGCAGACATACGTTCATGGAAAACCAGTGATATAGCTCGACAAAAAGAACTATTAACTTTTATTCCCAGTATCAAAATATTTAACAAGCACAACAAATTGGTGTCTCTGGTCTATAGATAAGCTTCCTATACAAATAGCTTGCAGTGCCCATTGATCTAATAACATCAATCTGAATATACATATTATGGTCAATCACTGTAAATATTCAGATGATTTTGTTTGAATCTTTGTTGTTCTGAGAAAAAACTGATTCGTTCACAGAACGGATGGTTGACATGCGTTCTATCACGGCATTGATTTTATGAGGAGGCATAGGCAGGATTGTTTCGCTCACGACTATTTCGTCCATCACAACTTTCTGCACCCAATTCGACTTCATGTCAATGAATAGATCGCCTTTATAGTGTGAGCTTCCCACAGTCTTGATCTCCATTTTCGGTGTGGGCTGCATGATCATGTTAAAAGAGCTCTCTCCAGAATCGAATGCAACCACACTGCAGAGAATATCATCCACAAGACTCATCCCTTTAAATTCGAGAGTGACCTCACCGTTTTTGAATGTGGAACCTTCCGCCACATTACTGCCAAGGCTTACCGGTGGCTCAGTAAAAGAGGCCGCATGGATTATTTTATCGCCAATTTTTTTCAGATCTTGAATGCCTTTCCCTTCATCAGTTCTTTCAGCAAATGCATTACAAAAGCCATGAAAGTCGATAAAGGTGTTATAGACAAAGTAAGCCATATCCGGCGGCAGAGCTTTTCCCTCTCCGGTTTCGAGATTTTCAAATCTCTCATGATCGATGCCAAAAACCCGGCCTTCTTCATCATAGCCCTGTACAAAAACATATGACCATCCGGCGAGGGCCGGAATAGAAACTGCGGATTCTGTTCCTTTTTGCACCGTGAACCGCCTGCAAATATATTTATCTTGGTCTTTTCCCGAAATACTGGCGGGTGCGTATTCAAGCTTTAGCATGAAGGTATCGACTCCTGTGCGTTTACCATCCAGGGCATACTTCACAAGCTTTGTCTCCATCAGATAATACCGGCTCTCAGGAAAACGTTCTCCAGCAAGTTCAAATTCCTGCTGTAAGTACGAAGTGATTCCTTTTGAAGATCCTTCGTCCAACACGCTCTTCGAACAACCCATTGTGATCAAGATCAAAAGAAAAACTGTCCCATAGATATTTTTATTTCTCATAGCTTAATACCTCCTTTCTAATAGCAACCTCTGCCGTTTGGAAAATAACATATTATGTGTTTAATATGGGGAATACGGGATTAAATGTTACTTCTTCACCGATTCATCCAGCGGCAATCCCAATCTCTTGTAGAGTTCCCTGCGCCCTTCTTTGTCTTTATCCATGATTTCGCGCGCGAAAAGAGCAACTTTTTGGGCAT
>JBATYS010000487.1:0-2871 GCA_049674205.1 Candidatus Aminicenantaceae bacterium | reverse complement strand
GTGTATAACAACTGGTAGCCGGCAGCTGTGGCTCCATCCGATATTCCTTTCATGATCTCGATATTTTCGGGAGTATACTATTGGATGTAAAACTGATTTCCTTTTAGCATATAGAGCACTTTTTCACGACTGAACGTCTGCAGAGCCGAAGCCCATTTCTCCTCTCTGTCATTGTCCAAATAGGGCCCAGCCTGCTGGCCGTACTGATATCCCATCTCATAATCGGAGCCACTTAAAATAACTATTGGGAGGATTCCTGGGAGTAAAACCTCTTTGGCCTTGGTTTCGTTTGCTCCCAGATTTGCACCAAGATTCAAGGAAATTAACAAAGTCAAAAACAGAACATAAGCATATTTTCCGGCCTTCATTATTCCTCCTTTTTATGAGGCAATTCTGTATAACTTATATCATAAGCAAAGTTGATTAAAAAGCGTAAGTTGGGGTAAAGGGATCTGAGCTTAGAATTATGTTTTCATACCAAAAAACATAAATCTAAGCCTAAAAATCAGGCAGTTTTTCTTTCTATTTTATTTAATATCAATCAGTTCCGCTAGCCAAAGCGATAATTTTATCGCTGAATTGAAGGGATTCGATGTCGATGAGGGTGTCGGTGCCATCACGGTTCACACGATTGTCTTTGACGGTCAGGTATTTTCTGCTTTTGGTGATCGTATAATCCTCGTAGACGCCCACAAATACCGCCGTATCATTGCCAGCTCCACCGAGGAGCCAGTCGTCCCCTGCCCCACCGGTCAAAACATTATCACCGGCATTACACGTCAACACATTGTCATAGGCGTTTCCGATGAGATCAGTATTGTTGCTCCCTCTTAAGGTCACATTCTTGAGGTGCTGAGATTTGTACGTATAGACCAGCGCTTTGTTGAATGCCAATGAAAATGTCCCCTCAAAATCCACCGGCAACTCGGGTGTGTATGTGAGATAGGGATGAAAGAATTTTTCGATGAGTTGATAGCCCACCGGGTCGAGTTCCAACAATTCGCCACGGCTGTTCACCTGATTTTGTCCCCAATGAGCCGTCCCCTCGGGCATTTCACCCGGCTTAAGCTTTCTTCCTTCCCACACCTTTGGCTGGACAACCCAAAGATCGAGGTAGTTGTCGTACTGTTGCGCATAATATTCGGAATGCCAACTCGATGGATCGTCATTGGGCGGACCCCATCCAATTTCCACTGCAGCATCCTTTGCTGCTTCAATTTCCGACTGAAATTTCGGCAAAGTCGGTATTACGCCAGTGTCGTGGACCAGATGCCAGATCTCTTCATAGGTCGCATCGCGGGTGATGTGACTCATATAATCATCGGAACCCTCCGCTGAGATTTCATTCGCCCACATACTCTGCATATCGAGGTCCGTTGTGCCTCTTCGCAGCCCAGACATGGCCTCCCGGCTCGCCTGGGAGCTGTTAAACAGGACCATGGTCGCTTTCTTATCAGACATGGAATTGGCCACTTTTGTTTTATCGCTCCCATATTGAGATCCGGGAAAATTAGTCAACATGTGTCCCAGGATATTCCTGACTTTAACGAGCTTATCATCAGTCCAGTCGGCTTGAGCGAGCAGATGGATCGGCTTGCCGTTCGGAGCGACGACCTTTGTGTATTTCACAAACACGGCAGTAAAAACCGATGGCACAGTCTCGGGCAAAGGAACAATACCGTTCGGAGATCCCGAGATGTCAATCTCGGGAAGCGTCACAACATACTGGGACTCCTTTTCTTGGGTATAGGCGAAAATCCCGAGCATAAAAATCAAAACTGCACCGACGACCAAAACGTATCTTACTTTCATCATTGATCTCCTGAAATTATCGATTATACTCTGATGCTAACGTCTATATATGTATTATAAATCGGCATTCAATCACAATATATTTTTGAAGATTATCCATAATTTGGAATAAAACGATTTAAGATATATTGAAAAATCAAAAAGAAGTTTAAATCCGCAAGAGATAGGACACCTTGAATGTCATAGAGTGGCCACCCTCTCTCAATCGATCCTCTGTGCGTGCGCTTTTTTTATAGCTGAGCTGGAGGATGTTTCCGGCCCCAAAATAATAGCCGATAAGGAAATCAAAATTGTACTGGTTGTCGCGGGTTTCGCCCTTTAGCCACGTGCTCACGAAAAGGCTGCGCGTTATCTGAAAATGAATGCCGGTGGCATAGGTCATGCCGTCAAAGACTTTCTCCCCTGTCCTGTCGATCTTCTGCTTGATCCAATTGCTGCTAAAGGACCACTCAAGGTAACTGAGCGGCCGCAGTGTGACCTCGGCTTCTGTCCGCAGTTCAGACCCGGCTTCCACGGCTGTATAGTCCTCGTTATAGATCCCCTTTTTATCATACCCGATCTCAACGCTCGCTCCCTTCAAGAATCCACCACGTTCCCAACGAAAATCAAAATCCCCGCCATATGTCTTGATAAAATCCTCTGTCCATGCCAGATTATCCACGGCATCGAATATCTGGTATTTGCTCCGTCCAGCGGAAAATCCTCCATGGATGAAGAACTGTGATAGGAATTCCATCCAGTAGGATCCCCGAACTGAATTACCGGTTGTGTTTCCGTGGGTGTCCTGATTGAGTGTCCCATAGACATCAAGACTTAAACGCTTGAGCTGGCCCTGGTTGAACCTCCAGGCGAATCCGGAACTCAGCTCAGTGGTTTGAATATCGACCTGGTTGACGTATCCGGTCCTCACATCGACATTTTCTTCAATGCGATGGAAATTCATCTCCAGCTGAATCCCGGCATCGATTTCTCTTTTAAGCCGGACGATGTGCATTCCATTGTTGTTATTTGTAGTGCCCTGATTGAATGAAAATCCACTCACGCCGCGAAGATAATAGA
>JBATYS010000486.1:0-2513 GCA_049674205.1 Candidatus Aminicenantaceae bacterium | reverse complement strand
GCCTCAATCAATCCCTTATCCTCTGGAGCGAGTTCCTTCATGTGTTTCTCAAGACGATCGAGGTCGTTATACATGAAAAATTTTTGTCCTTCTCTCCCCTCTATAATAAGGAAATACTCGTAATCGATCATCCTCGTCTTTGGAATGACACCCAGTTCTTCCCAGATGCGGTAGAAACCGACGCCCGGCCCAGAACCCATAAGAAAAGCCAGGCCACCGTTTATCGTAAAAGGACCTCGCTCCCAGGATGTATTCAGACCCCCCGGCCTCATATCCTGCTCAAAAATCTGCGTGCGGTAGTGGTTCAATCGCGCATAACAGCCCGCCGACAATCCGGCGATCCCCCCGCCTATGATGATGATCGATTTTTCATCCATCCGATTACTCCTTAGTTCATGGAGTTCCCTCAGACTGCCTTAATTCGATTTCACTTCAAACAAAAATGTGGTTCACTCTGTCTCCAAGCCTACCTTCTCGAGTATCGCCAAACATCTTGGATCAGAACGGATAGGACCAGGTACCACATCGAGAAGAAAAAAAACCAAGAACGGCTCTCGTTCCTTATAAGCCAATTGAAGGTGTTCAAATGCCTCGTCAGACCTTTCTAGACCCAGGAACACCAGTGCTTTCTGGAAAGGAGATATGTATCTCTGTTTTGCGATTTCGTCCATTCTATCGAGTATTTTCACAGCTTCGTCTTTTTTCTCTGAATGAGCTAATGCCCATCCTAACCATCCCAGGGCAAACGTCATGCTCAACTGTGCGGCCTTCTGAAGATGAACAATCGCTTTTTCATAATTTTCAGGAGGCATAAAATATTGCTGCCCGAGCCAAAGATGCGCCATGGGCAAATTTGGTTCCATCTCTAGCGCTTTATGTAATTGTTCTCTACCCTTTTCGATATCGCCTCCATATCCCAAGACAACACCCAATAAAGCATTCATGAGAGGAGAGAGTGGTTCCAATTCCAGGGCTTTATACACTTCTTCAAGGGCCTCCTTATTCCGCTTCTGTGAAACAAGGAATATGCTGAACCACGCATGTGCGTACGCGTTTTTCGGGTTGAGTTCTATACCCCGCTTATAATTCTTCTCTGCCTCATTCCAGTCCCAATCGAAACACATATTGATAAAGCCCAAAGACGTGTATACATCACCCAGAGAGTCATCCAGCTCAAGTGCCTTGCTCACTGCGGCTTTGGCTTTGGTGAAAGCTTCTTTAGGATCGATAAAACTCCACAGGCCGAACACATTAAAAACATCAGCGATCCCCACATAGGGAAGGGCATAAGAGGGGTCCTTGGCGAGCGCCTGCTGATAGCACTCGATGGCCTTCATCATGTCGCCTTCATGGCGTCTGTTCCAAAAATAGCGGCCTTTTAAATAAAGGTTGTAGGCCTCTTTGTCCTCTGTGTGACGTTTGACGATCTTAGTCTTTTCGCCCTTGAGGAGCTTGACCTTCAGATTATCCACGATAGCCAGAGATATCTCATCCTGGATGGCAAAGATGTCGTCCATGTCCCGGTCATACCGTTCTGACCACATATGATAGCCATCCGCAACATTGATGAGCTGGGCTGTGATGCGAAGGCGATTTCCTGCCTTTCGAACACTGCCTTCGAGCACAGTCTCGACATTCAGTATTTTACCGACTTCACGGATGTCGAGATCCTTTTCTTTAAAAGAAAAAGACGAGCTTCGTGCAGGAACGTGTAATTCACTGATATGTGACAACGAATTGATGAGCTCCTCTACCAGTCCATCACAAAAGTATTCCTGGTCCTTCTGTGGGCTTAAATCCGAAAACGGGAGCACAGCGATAGATTTTTCCTCGGTCTCCTGAGCGCGAGGAGCTGTGACTGTTTTTAGCTCTCCGGAAATCTCTCGTGTGGTTGTGATGCTTTCCTTTATGACCTTCAACTCCGAGAGGATCTCTTCGGCACTCTGAAACCTTCTTTCCTTATCCTTTTCCAGGCACCTCAAAATCATACGATTGAGACTGTCAGGAATCTGCGGATCGATGGTTTGAGGGGCTTGAGGCTCTTCACTCTTGTGTTTCATTCCCACAGCAAAAGCCGAATCAGCATGAAACGGCACTCTCCCGATCACCATTTCATAGAGGATAATTCCCAGAGAATACAGGTCCGATCTCTGGTCGACGTCCTCTCCCCCAACCTGTTCGGGAGACATGTACTCAGAAGTCCCGATGACCACCCCAGCATCGGTTATCCCTTCAGCACTCAAAGAACGGGCAATCCCAAAGTCCAAGATGTGGGCATTGCCCGATTTATCGATCATGATGTTCTGAGGCTTAAGGTCCCGATGCACAACCCCCAGCTTGTGGGCTTCTGCCAGTCCCTCACACACTTGTTCAACGATGGCAACGGTCTTCCCTATGGACAACTGGCCCGCTCGTTTGATGAATGCTTTGAGGTCCTCCCCAGAGACAAATTCCATGGTGATATAGAAGACTCCCTCTGCTTCGCCGAGGTCGTACATGCGGCCGACATTCTT
>JBATYS010000485.1:0-2845 GCA_049674205.1 Candidatus Aminicenantaceae bacterium | reverse complement strand
TTTGGGTAATGTTTATCTTCTCGCCGGTACAATACATAAGGAAATAAATGGGATTCAGCATTGACAGTTTGAGAGGCATCTGCTCATGTTTCTTAATATTATTATGAGCATATTCCTCTGCGCCCTTACCAATCTCTTTGGCCGCCCAATAAGTCCCATTGGCCAGAACATCTCCTATCCCTTCCCGCCGGACAATTCTGTCAAGTAACCAGTAAAATCTCTCCTCGTTAGCGGATGGCAATCCCGGCATATCGTTTTCAGTCAAGATGTCATTTTCATAGAGTTCAAGGGCGAAGGCCATAACTTGAGGGGTTGAAAACGCATCCACTCCATACTCCGTTGCCCGTTGAGCTATTTTAAGGCCAAATTCCAGGTCTGACATGGCCGCCATTGTATACGTCAGCTTCGAGAAGCATTTCATCATGTATGTTTTAACTCCTGGCACGGAAATCGTAGCCGCGCATTCCAACGAACAGTTATAACAACTGATGAGCCGCACTTGCGCTTTTTCCATTGTCTCTGTCCATGCCTTTTCGACTTCCTCGGTCCAAAAGTCTCTTCTGCGGTGGCGGGAATTTCCCCACATGAAGCTCTCGGTGTGCCACTTTTCATCATGGATTTTCATCTCTTGCGGTGACCCGAGCCCAGCTAAAATGGGCATAACTCCCGGAATTGGCTTTTCTTCCCGGACTTTTATATATTCCCGCACTTCATTGCAAAGCTCCATGAATTTGTCCGGTTGGGCAATATTGATGTCCCCTGTACCTCGAACAGCTACCGCCTTTAATCCTTTGTCCCCCATAACGGCCCCTATTCCGCCTCGGCTGGCGCTGGACTTGCCCTGCTCAATAGAGGCAAAATAAACCCTGTTTTCACCGGCCAGGCCGATGGCAGCCACCTGGGCTTTTGGCTCATTCAACTCCTTCCGAATAAGTTCTTCAGTTTCGATAGCGCCTTTGCCCTGTAAGTGAGAGGCGTCGCGTATTTCTACTTTGCCATTGTTTATCCATAAATAAACCAAATTGGGGGACTTGCCGCGAAAGATCACTTTATCATAACCGGCATATTTCAATTCCGGAGCCCAAAATCCCCCCATCATCGAAAATGCCATTAACTTGGTCTGAGGAGAAATGGTAGAGACAATGGTGCGATTACAGCCGGTAGCAGGTGTGCCACATAAAAGACCAGCGGCAAATATTAGTAGATTATCAGGAGAAAAAGGCTCAACTTCAGGGGGAACCCTGTCCCACAATATCTTGGCATTCGTGCCAAGCCCCCCCAGATAAAGCTCGGTTTCTCTTTGGTCCGTTGTTACCCTCTCAATGTTTCCCCGGGTTAGATCGACTTCTAAATTAAACCCTGTCTCTGCATATCTCATTATTTTTCCTTCCTTTAGACTTTTCCATTTTCATCGAGTTCCTTTTCCAGTGGAATCATATTGAGAAAATCAAAACCTAGTGTTTTGAAATAAGAGATCAATTCTCCGTCATACCAATTGACAAGAGTCCGGACTTTCTTGATTCCTTTCCGTTTGAAATGATTGAGAAGGGTCTCTCCCAGCTTGCGGCCGATACCCCTTCCCTGATAGTCGGGATCGACACCGAGCATTTTCACCCAGCCCGCCTTTTCGGCCCGGCCGAACTCCCAAAGTCTAGTTTCGGCAAAGACAAAACCGACGAGCTTCCCATCGACCTCGGCTCCGAGGTTCATCAACGGATCACCCTGTTGGATATGATAGGTAGCCGTCTCCTTCAAATGAGCCATCCTTTCCGGTTCAGACTGACCGGCGGCTCTCTCGATTTTCTCTTCAACAGCCAGGATATCTTCCAGGTCGTCCATGCTGAGTATCCTGATGAAAACCGATGTGGACATTTCTTTCCACAGCTTGGACCGGCCGATTTTTGTGTAATGGATTTTCCCTTCGGCACGGAGAACTTCCAGGTATTTGGCCACGGTGTGTCTGGTCAAACTCAATGTTTTGGCCAATCCTTCGGTCTGGAGACCCGCCGGGGAGGATTTCAGGGCTTCGAGGATTTTATCGTGGACGCTTTCTTCCATGTTTACGGTTACCAATATTGGTTACCATAACTGTATAAAATGAAGATCCCCTTGTCAAGAAAAAAAGCGTGTGAGGACATTCATCTCCTTCATTGACAATCACCGCCCGCTGAGATATCTTCCCTTTCTGTTTGAAACTTGAAACCGATGAGAGCCTAAGCGGCGACACAAGGAAATCCATGAGAATCCCTTCGCTCGAGAGATAAAGAGGAGAGCACGTGTTTGAAGTAACAAAAACTTTAGTCCGGGAAGGATTTCTTGGAATGCGCCTGATTTGGAAACTTCCTTCCTTCCTTAAAAAAACGATTGAGCCGAGCCAAGCCAAAGCCATCATCAAGCAGCGAGTCGAGCGGCGCTGTGGTGATTTTCTCCTCATCATAAAAAAGTGCATCTATGACCAGCCGAAGAGGCCCTATCTGAGGCTTTTGCAAAATGCCGGCTGCGAATACGGAGACATCCAAAACTTGGTTGCTGAAACGGGAGTTGAAGGGGCCCTGCATACTCTGTATCGAAATGGAGTTTATCTCACTTCCAAAGAACTGAGGGGAGAGTGCGAAACAGTTCGCGGGAACGTCCGCTTCATAATGAGTCATCAGAAGATCCAAAATCCTTTCGCCAAACGCCACATCCCGGTCAGGAGCAGCGGCAGCAGAAGCAGGGGAACTCACATAGTCAGAAGCCTGGACTATGCCTCAGATAATGTTCTCCAGTGGATTGTCTCTGCCGATGCCCATAATATCTTCTCTGCGGAAAAGGCCGTCTGGATGGTCCCGGGCGGTATCACACT
>JBATYS010000484.1:0-1588 GCA_049674205.1 Candidatus Aminicenantaceae bacterium | reverse complement strand
TGCAGGATGCGTTCATCATTATGGCTGGAGCATTCCTTCTCGCCACACTTCTGGTGTACATGATCATGGCTTCTCAGTTCGAATCCTTTAAGCACCCCTTGATCATCATGTTTACAATTCCCCTCGCTTTGATAGGCGTGGTTGTTGCATTGCTCATAACGGGAAAACCTGTGAGCCTTCCGATTCTCATCGGGTTTGTTATGCTCGGAGGGATTGCCGTGAACAATGGGATCGTGATGGTGGATTATATCAATCAATTGAAGCGAAGGGGAGTGGAGAAGAAAGAAGCCATACTTCAGGCGTCTTCGGTCCGGTTGCGTCCTGTTTTGATCACAGCTCTGACCACAGTCCTGGGGATGCTGCCCATGGCTATTGACACTTCGCAGGGATCTGAGATGAGGGCGCCCATGGCGATCACCGTTATCGGTGGGCTGATCGCAACAACGTTCCTCACTCTGTATGTGATCCCCATCATCTACAGCCTTTTCGACCGCGTCTCCTTCAAAACCAAAAGAGTGTAGGGTCCGTTCCCCGAACGGACCGAAAATGGGGACTGGCTCGTTTTTCCGGCAGGAAAAAGGTGCCAGTACCTATTTTAAGATGTTTCTATGTAACGTGCGCTTCCTTACGGACCGTTCGGGGAACGGTCCCTACACTTCACTTGAATAAACGATCCCTACATTCCAGATTGATGCAAGGTGCTGAAATTACGTTTTATACCTTAAAAGCACTCCGATATCCCCGTACTTCCGCAGGCCGGAGGGAGGATTGATGTGCTTCACCTGACTTCCTTTCTCCATGGCAGACTCGACCGCCTGATCGATAATATCCACCACTTTTTCAGTTTTGCGCTGGCAGGATGTGCAACGGAGCTCATCCTCGTACAGGAGATTGCACTTTGAGCAGATTCGACCCGGCTTTGAAAAATGGCGGGTCACCAGAAGTGTCTGAGCTTCCCCTCTGTTGAGCTTGAGCAGGGTGTTTTTTAATCCCGAGATCGCAAGCCCGCCCTTTTCAATCTCCGCAATGAATCTGCGGACGATGTCTTCCTTTTCCTGTTTTTTTAATTTTTGTTTCAGATCGAGGGATTCTTTGAGCACTCGGCTTGGAGAATCACTGGGTTTGGCTTTGATCCGGCCCTTCAGCCTTTTTTTAAAGTATGGATGCAGGAGAGGCTCGATCTCCGCGGCGCATTCATCAGGACATCCAAGGAAAAGCCAATCGAATTTATTTTTATTATAGAGGTTAAACGTAGTCTTGGCAGCTGTGCTGAAATAGCTATGCAGGCGCGAAGCGAGATGCCGTTCGATCCGCTTGGATTCATATCCTTCCCAGCCTCCCTCTTTCACCTTGCTGGGGACATCCCCTTTCAGGTTTTCGAGAAGAGCAATTTCTCCCATGTATATGTCGTACCATTTTGCCTCTTTGCGGTCTAGGATGAGAGCGCAAATTCTGTGATAGTCTCCCAGGAATGCCGAGAGAGGACGCACATAGGGATTTTGATCGAAGACGATCGTGTTTTTGGGTGAATTCACAAGGTTGAATTCCTGCCAGAAATTTTTTTTCGAACAGGAAAAAATGGCAAGTC
>JBATYS010000483.1:0-1837 GCA_049674205.1 Candidatus Aminicenantaceae bacterium | reverse complement strand
GACTTGAAGGAATGGAAAGCGAAAGGTGTCCAAGAAGAATACAAAGGAAAAATCGCCCTGATGTGGTCTCATGCCCAGAGGGAATTTGCAGAAGCACTGGATACCGCAGGGATTGCTGGTGTGATATCCTTCCGCGCGCAGGACCGGTATTTTGATCCGGACCAGATCATCTATTCGAGGGGTTCCTACTCAGACAAAGAAAACCTCAAATTCGGGTTCACGATCTCTTGGAGACAGTGGTCAGAGCTGATGGAAGACCTCCAGAAAGGGAAAAAATTCACTGTCAAATGTAAAACAAGGGTGGAAGAATTTCAGGATAAATTCGAGAATGTCGTTGCCTGGATCCCGGGGACAGAACTAGATAAAAAAGGTGTGATCTTTACAGGACATCTTTTCGAGGGATACACAAAAAGAGGAGCCAACGACAACATGAGCGGCTGTGTAGTGCAGTTGGAGATTTTGCGCGCGTTGACAAAGCTGATCGCATCCGGAGATCTTCCTCAGCCGCGCCGGACGATCTATTTCCTCTGGCCGAATGAGATATCAGGCACGTTCAAGCATTTCGAGCAGAATCCAGGCTTTGCCGAAAAATTGAGCTGCAACATCAACATGGACATGGTGGGAGAGGGGCTGAGGAAAAACAATGCCAAATTCACCTGGAGTGAATGCCCCAATCACCTGCCCTGCTACCTGGATGGCCTGGGCAATTCATTCATGAATTATGTCTGGCGGACAAACGACATCGTCTATCTGCGCGACTCCCCTAGAAATCCGAGGGGGCAGATCTTCCCGAAGCCCATGTGGGAGAAGAATGGCTCACGGGATGCCTTCCGGTATTTAATACACTTGGCCACAGGGGGAAGCGACCATATTTGTTTTACCAATCCGTCGGTTGCCGTGCCTGGAGTTGAGCTCAATGTCTGGCCGGACCAGTGGTATCACGCAGACACGGATACCCCTGATAAGTCCGATCCGACACAAATGAAGAGGGTGGCCTTTATCGGTGCAGCCAGTGCATGGGTTGCGGCCAACTGCGCGGATGAAGTCTTGGAGCCGCTTCTGGATTTTGTGTCTGATTACGGGTACAAAAGAGTCGGGGAAAGAGAGCTCCCCCAGGCTTTGAAATTTGTGGACAAGGCGAAGACTGAGTCCTTTCGAGAGGATGTATGGAAAGCAGTCAACCTCGCTGGTTTTGCCGTGGAGCGTGAGATCGGAGCTCTCCGGTCGTTAATGGAAATCTGCAGCGGCTCTGATGGTGCAACACAGATGATAGAAAACCGGATCAAACAGTGGAAGTATTATGGTGAAGGGCTAGAGGAGCAGATCCTCAAATACGGCGCCCTCAAAGCTTCGCAACTGGATGTAGGAGCGCCCAAAAAACCTAAGCTCACAGATGAGGAGATCCAGTATTCCAAAGTTTTTCCAGATTTCCACAGCGATGTCAAAGGCGTTGAATTCAATCTGGAAAGGACAGATAGATACAGAGAGTACGTCAAAGAGAATGCAGATTTAGTGAAAAAGCTGAAGCTTAATCGATATCAGCAACGCTCTATCCAGAATTTCATCAATGGCAAACGTTCTGTCACGGAGATCCGCAATACCGCGATCGCAGACACAGGGACAGACCTCTCGTTTGAGAGGCTCATGGGCTATCTGGACATGCTCAAAGAATTAAACTGGGTGGAATATTAGAAATTTTTAAGTGACATGTTTAAAAATCCTATGCTCCAGTTAGAGCACTTTTAACTCTCTGAGGGGTCATGGGGAGTTCGAAGAAGCGGATGCCGATGGCGTCGTGGACAGCGTTGGCCATGACAGCACCCATGCCGGTGATGGC
>JBATYS010000482.1:0-3620 GCA_049674205.1 Candidatus Aminicenantaceae bacterium | reverse complement strand
TGACACCTCATCCATCGTGTACGAATTTCACCTTAAGAAAGTAACGCCATTAAAGAGAATTAAAATACGATTTAAGGGGTTAATCATGAAATTGCGTGTTATGCGACTTGGCTTTACGGCATGTCTTGTCTGGGGAGGAATTGTATTTTTCGTCGCACTCGCCAATATGGTTCTGACCGGATATGGGGACGCGTTCTTAAAGGTCATTGATTCCATCTATCCCGGATATCACATGGGACAATGGGGATTCGGTGGAGTTATTGTTGCTGCTCTGTATGCTGCCCTAGATGGGTTTATTGTCGGGATCATTTTTGCCTGGATTTACAATCTATTCGGAAAAAACAAAAAAGAATAGGATCAGTGATAACCGGCTCTAGATAAGTCGTCTACTGATTGGAATGGATTCGGAGGTGACAAATATTTGGCTAAAAATTTATAGATCTTGAGCCTGATCTCTTTGGCTTGTTTTGTGTCCAACCGGTCAAAACTGTGTCCCCCCGGGACATCTTGGAAAATCTCATACTCGAATTTTTTCCCTGCGGCTTTAAGAGATTTGATAAGATGTTCGACTTCCAGGACATTCACATCCGCATCGTTTGTGTTCGTATGGATAAGTAATGGAGTTTGGAGCTTCTCGGCATGCCAAGCAGGTGACCTGCGTCTGTACTCCTCCACATCCTCATAGGCTGTTTTGCCTATATGATAATCAGCCGAATAAAGATCCCTATAGGCTTGCGTTTTATAGCCCATCCGGGCAATCAGGTCGCTGACAGGAACCCCAGCAAAGGCCACCCTGTAGCTCTCCGGATGGTCAAAAACATTGAACAACGCGTGGAGTCCGCCATGACTCCATCCCATTATCCCCACCCGGTCCTTATCGAGATAGTCATAATTCTCCAGCATATGGATGCAGCTGGCATAAGTGTCTTCAACCTCGAGTCCTCCATAATCAATATCCCGGTACATGGATCCACCGTAACCTGTGCTACCTCGATATTCAGGTGCGACAATGACATAGCCTTGAGCCACCAGTTCTCGCACAATATACGTGTGGTATGTACTGAAATCGCTGTGGACACCACCATGGGGCAAAACCATAAGCGGGCACTTTTTACTGCGGTCGATGTTTTTCGGGATGAATATATAAGCATAAAACTTAAGTGGATTGCCCGCACCCTGAGCGGTTGGATTGGGCTCCTTCCAACGCGGGGGACCAACGATCCGGACCTTGTCCACATAAGCGACGTCCCCCACTCTCTGGAACCAGAGGACATCGTCTATTGTCTTCTGGAGCTGGCCGAGCTCATGCCTGATAGACTCTAACTCCTGACGCAGGTACTTAAGCTCCGGGCTGTCGTCATCTGCTACACTCCCTGTGAATCCAGGATTAACCATTCCAAAAAATAATGCTAATACAAAGAACACACCCGGGACAAATTTCTGACTTCTTAGATACATTAAAATCTCCTCCTTACTTTTTATGGGACTCCCATTTGTAGAATTTAATAATAACACCTCAATTAGATTCTCACAACCACGGAATATGACTCTAATGGTGCAGATAGACAAAGGATCATCTGACCCTTATATGATAAAAAAATCACCCCAAAAGGCGATTGTGTTTTGGCGGGACTCTCATCTACAATATGACAGAAATCGGACTTAATCAATGAGATAGTTCTTGCGAATGGAAAGAAATAAGCCAAATAAAGGAGAATGTCATGGCACTCAACAAAGAGCAAGAAGAAATATACAAAAAGGCGATGAATGAGGCAAAAAGAGAGCTGGATGGTGTAGATTCGAAGATGCAAGAGGAGATCCAAACGGCCAGACAAAAATTGGCCGAGCTTCAAGAATCGAAAAAGCATTATCGTCAGATCTATGAAGGGACAGCTTTGTTATTAGGCATCAAGGTCGAACCCGAAGAGGAATCCGAGCTCCAACAGGCAGAACAGGCGACTGAAGAGAAAAAAGAGGAAGAAGGCGAAGAAGAGTCTGATAAAGCCGAGGCAGTCCAAGCTCAGTCTTCATAGCAACCACTTTAATACCGGATTTCTCACAGTTTTTTCTCCCAGAATAAATTCCCTCCTAACTCCTCCCTAATTTTCTAAAAATCTTTATTTCCTCCTTTCTATCCTGGATTATTCACGAGTCGAGGCCAACCCACCCCACCCTAACATCAAGGTTGAGGCCGTGGCCCACGGAGCTGTAGTGAACTACCGCGAGTGGGCTACAACGATGGCTTTGTTGTGAGATCGACTCGTCCGAAGGGTAAAGAATGCCGACATAAAAAGAAATAAATGTATGGAACATGTGATTAAAGTCCGGCTTCAGCAAGTCTAAGGTAAATGGCACATATGAAAAGAGACTGATAATAGTGTCGGCATAATTTATGAATAATTCAGGATGATATTGCTTTAGTACTCAGGAATTGCTACCCTAGAAACCTGAAATTCAGTTTGAATCGTCCACAAGGATTGAGGAGATATCATGAAGAAAGCCGGTCTTTGGATCTTGGCATTCCTCTTAACCATAACTGCCGCTGTGTATCAACGGATGACTGGCCCCACTCATGCTCTGCGCGGCAAATCTGTTGTGGATAGTACAGAGATCTCTTATAAGCTTCCGCGGAACCATGAGATCGGACCAAACTGCGAAATCAGCGTTAAAGTCCCAAATAAAGATATCGAAGGCTATCTTCTATACAAAAGATATCCGACTGATGATCCCTGGGAGAAGATCCCGATGTCTAGACAAGAGGATCTTCTTTCTGCAAACCTTCCCCAGCAACCTTCATCAGGAAAATTGGCCTACAGAGTATATCTTTCCCGCCAGAATGAGGAAATATCCTTAACTGGGGATGAATCTGCCATCATTCGTTTCAAGGATTATGTGCCCCGTACGATCCTTTTTCCTCATATCATTGTCATGTTTCTAGCCATGCTTTTCTCAACAAGAGCCGGCCTTGAAGCGCTGGATAAGAATGGCAATTCCCGGAAACTTGTCATCTGGACGACAGGCCTCTTGTTTGTGGGTGGGATGATCTTGGGACCGCTGGTTCAGAAATACGCTTTTGGATCATTGTGGACCGGATTCCCCTTTGGGTATGACCTGACAGACAATAAGACTCTCATCGCTATGTTAGGTTGGGTCGCGGCACTGATCGCCGGCCGGAAGGGTAAACCCGCGCGGGGATGGGTGTTGGGCGCCTCGATCCTGTTATTTGTCGTCTATCTCATCCCACACAGTTTGCTCGGTTCTCAGTTGGATTACTCCAAACTCAATCCGCCAACACAATAAATATCAAACACGGGCTGATCTGGATTATTTAAGAGAACCATTAAGGCTAGATAAGATAATAATTTGGAGGCGATTGTATGAGGATGAATAATCTCACTGTGGTGTTATTCATTCTTATTGTCTGTGGCAGCGTTTTTCTCTATCAGTGCGGATCCGACAGCCCCAATGAGCCCAGCACACCAGAACCAGACACGATTATCTCAGATCCATCCTTTTCCCAACACATCCAGCCAATCTTCACCAACAATTGTGCGTTAGCTCTCTGTCATGTCACTGGGAATATAACAGAACTCGACCTGTCTCAGGGTGTGGCCTATAAC
>JBATYS010000481.1:0-3538 GCA_049674205.1 Candidatus Aminicenantaceae bacterium | reverse complement strand
CCTCGATTCAAACAGGAAGAATATGACAAAAAAGACCCGGAAAATGCCCTGAAAAAGAGGAGAAAAGTCTTTTTGCCCCTGGAGGAACAATATGTCGATATCCCTGTCTATGACGGGCATAAGCTCAGGTATGGCAATAAGGTTGAGGGGCCGGCTCTGATAGAGCAGGTCAACACAACCACGTTTGTCACACCCGAATACAATGTCCTCTGCGACAGGTATAGCAGCTATACTATGTACCTGAAGACCAAGGAAAGAGAGATTACGAAAAAACTGGGCATTGGGGAATAGAATGAAAATAGACAAGATCCTGGCTTCGGTTTTTCAGCGCCGGTTTAAATCCATCACCGAAGAGATGAGCATCGTGATGACGAAGACCACGCGATCACCCATCCTTTGTGAGGCCAAGGATTTTGTGACAGGGCTCTATGACGGAAAAGGGAAGATGCTCGAACAGACTGAAAACCTTCCCATCCTATCCTTCTCCTTAGGTCCTGTCTGCGAATATATCGTGAATTATTTTGGCGAAAAGATCTATCCGGGGGATGTCATATTCCACAACGATGTCTTTTCCATGGGGAATCAGAACAACGATGTGGCTGTGTACAAGCCGATATTCTATGAGAATAAGCTGATCGCGTGGGCCGCGGCCAAGGGCCATCAAGCCGATATAGGAGGAGCGGTTCCAGGAGGATATAATCCCAAGGCTACAGAAGTCTGGCAGGAGGCCCTGAGAATTCCCCCGATCAAAGTCTATGAGAAGGGGGAGCTGCGAAAGGATGTCTGGGACCTGATCTTTGCAAATATCCGGTTCGAAATCGTAGCCGCAGACATGCGCGCCCAGATAGGCTCCTGTGTTGTGGGCGAGCGGGGGATTCTGAAACTGGTCGAGAAGTATGGATTGGATGTGTTCGAGTCGCACAAAGAGTATCTTTTCGACTCCACAGAAAAGATGATGCGTGCGGAGATAAAGACAATCCCCAACGGGGAGTACAGGGGGGAGGCGACCGTTTATTACGACGGGAAAACACCCGGCTCCGAATACAAGATCCGAGTGAGGATCACTGTCGAGGATGAGGAGATCTTCTTCGATTATTCAGACACAGACCCGCAGACCGATGGGTTTGTCAACGGGACGTTTACATCCTCCGCCAGTGCCACGCTGCTGACATTCCTCCAGATGGTCAATCCGGATATGCCCCACAATGACGGAATGGTAAGGCCTGTGCATATCGATATTCCCGAAGGCACTATCCTGAATGCCAGGTATCCGGCGGCCACGACCTTTGGCAATCACCTCTGCCCGCCGAATGCGGATGCCATCATTCGTGCTCTCTCAAGGGGCATCCCGGATCGGGTGACAGCGGGCTGGAACCAGCTCCTGTGTTATCTCACCAGTGGGTTTGATGCACGAAATAAGTCAAAGTATGTGGACATCGGCTTTATCGGGCTGAAGGGGGGGTCGGGTGCGACATCCGGTGTGGATGGATACGACCACATCGGAATGATCGATGCTTCAGGTGGCGTACTGGACCAGGATTATGAGATGTTCGAACAGCAGACACCTCATCTCTTATTGAAACACGAATACTGGGAAGATTCGGCTGGAGCGGGCCAGTGGAGAGGGGGATTGGGTGTAGAGACAGAGTTTAAGATCGGCGGAGAACACACAAAAGTCGTAACTTTCGGTGACGGGGATGTGGAACCGGCATTCGGCCTCTATGGCGGGCTCGAAGCTACGTTGAACAAGATCGAGCTCCGGTATCCGGATGGCCGGGTGTACCAGACCACAACCAAAGACCTTGTGGAGGATGTGCCCGAGGGGACGGTTCTATTTCAACAGGCTGGAGGTGGTGGTGGATACGGCTCACCTCATCTCAGAGATCCCGTTCTCGTTGCCAAAGAAGTGAAGAACGGCATCATCAGCATCGAACGTGCCAAAGAGGACTATAGAGTAGTTCTAGATCCAGAAACCTTTGAGTTGGATGTGGAAGCTACCTGCAAGTTGCGAGAAGACATCGAATCCTAGAATCCAGAATTTTAATTTCAGAACGACTTCCACAGAATTTAAAATTTGAAAAACAGAAAGAGGGGCTTTATTTCACGCGATAAAACCACATCAAAGACAGCCAGAGCTGGTGGCCGTAGGGGATTTTTTTGTGATTGACCAGAACGTCCATTTTATCCCAATCATGCACAAGGTTGAATAATTCAAAAAGGTCTTCCACATCCTCGGGCGGATAAGTGGCGGAATGGCGGATCCACTCACCCTCGCCCTCTTCTGAGTAGGTGGGATTTCTCCGAGCGAGATCGACCGCTTTTTCATAGTTCGAAGATATTTTGTATCCGAATTCGATGGTGATTTTAAATTCCTTGGCGCGATCGGTGGGGTGGAGGATAGAGTCCAGTTTTTCCTCGACAGCCTTATCGTTTCCGCTTTTTTTCCACTCGTTCATATTCTCGATCCTCGTCCGCTAACGTGCTGTCAGTATATAAAATAGTCGTTCGGTTTGGCAACCCTCATTTATTTTAGTTCACGCGATTTCAGTTATTTTGCGGTTTTAAACGCGTCCAGGCTGATTTTTCCCGCACCGTGAGAAAAGAGAAGGAGAAGACCTCCCATGATGGCCAGGTTCTTCATAAACATGATGACTTGTGTTTGATCCGAGAATTCCGTATGAAAGATCAAAGTCGTTGGGATAAGAAAGAGGAACAAAACAAGGGCGCCCCATTTAGCTTTATAACCTGTGAGCACGGATAATCCCCCGAGTAATTCCACACAAATAGCGCCAATTAAAAAGAGGAATGTTAATGGGATCCCATATTGATCCATGTACTGCTGTGTCCCTGGAAGGTTCAGCATTTTTCCTAAACCGCTCATCAGAAAAATAAACGCAATTAAAAAGCGAGCTAAAAGTTGAATCAAAGCTTGCATCTTTTTTCCCTCCCATTTATATCAAAATCCTAAAATATGCTGAAATTAAATTGAAAAACTTTCATTACTTTGAATCGATTCGGAGTCTAGGAGTAGTTTTGAGTAAACCTCCTAAGTCTTTTTAACGAATCCTGCAATGATGTAGAATAGGCCAATGATTAGGCAGACAACCCAACCAAGGCTTATGAGAGCGAATATGATACCGCCCTGGATGCCTGACGAGTGCAAAATGATACTTAGGACTAAAAGAGCGGTAGCAATCAGGACAAACCTTACTCCTCTTTTTTTGTAATATGCTTTTCCTGGCTTAGATTTTGTGTCTTGCTCCTCGAAAGACATATTCTGCCTCCTTCATATGTGAAATTCCATCCCAATCATTTGACCTAACATATCAAATCCAGACTGACAGAGTCAACGATAGAAAAAAGATGGTATCAGGAGCATATGCCGCAGTCATGCATAAATATGAATAAAATTTAGAGGATGAGCATGCAATCCCCATAGCTGTAGAATCTGTATTTGTGTTTGATAGCCTCAGCGTAGGCCTCTTTCATGAAATCTACTCCAGTAAAGGCTGAAACCAACATGAGCAGAGTGGATTTG
>JBATYS010000480.1:0-1692 GCA_049674205.1 Candidatus Aminicenantaceae bacterium | reverse complement strand
AATGGCATAAAACTTGCTAAGTATATTATGACTATATATATGTCTTTGAAAAAACCAGGGGGCGAGGGCAGAAAATCCATCGCTCCAGCTTATTGAGCAAACGACAAGGAACTTGCAAAGAGGGACTTCATTGAGTAGAATCAATCACATAAGGGTTGAGTTAGGCATTTTTGAACAAGGAATTAATAGAATGATCATGTTTCCCGAATGCCTTTTTGCAGATCTTGAATTCCATGTGAAGCACAAGGACACGATTACCCTTAATTTAAATCCGAAGGATAAGGGTGGAGTGCATTAAAATGAGAAATCTAATAAAAAGACAGCGGTCTCACCGTTTCCATAAGCCGATAGGCCGAGCGGGTTTTACTCTACTTGAGCTCCTGATAGTCATTGGGATCATTGCTGTGATGGCAGCCGCCATGTATCCCAATCTTATGAATTCTCTGGAAACGAGGACGCTTGAGAATGAAACGAGAGATATTCTGACCAGTTTGCAGAGGACAAAATTTTTGGCTGTGAAAAGCAAGTTTTCCCACAGACTCAGGTTCGAGCAGGATGCAGAAACAAACCTCTGGAAATACATCATTGAAAGAGAAGAAACCGCGGGGAACTGGATAATGATCCCTAGATTTGTGAGCAGACTTATCCCGTCCAAATTTGTTGTCACGGTTGATCTGCCGGATCCGGACTTTGCAGTGGCTTACTCGCCGTTGGGAACAGTCACAAATTTTGATCTTCAGCACAATACAGTGATCTTACAGAGTGGGCGGTTGGAAAGCCACAATCAGCTAGACCAGAGGGAGATCCATGTGTACACAGGTGGATCTGTACGGTTTGTAAAATCAGAGAGCTAAAATGAAAAAACAAAACATATCTGTCACCAGTCAGTCATCCGAGGAAAAGGGAAATTCATCGGGTAAGAGGAAAGGATTCACCTTGATAGAGGTGCTCGTAGCCACGTTTCTCGTGGGTGTCGCGATCATGGGTTTGGCGCAGATTTTTACACTCACTATCCTCAATAACTCGCGTTCTGAAAGGATGGCCAATGCGACCTTCCTCGCCCAGCAGAGAATTGATTTTTTACGGAACATGACGACTCTCGAACTGAACACCGCGACTTTGAGCGACGGAACGGCGATCCCTCTGGATGAACAATTGGATATCAATAGTGATGGGACTATCGACTACAGACGGATCACTCAGATCCAATCTGCTGGATTTTATTGGGATATCAGAGTTTTGGTGTTCACCAGTCATCTCTCGACCGAGTCTTCAGCGCAGTTACTTGCAAATCCCCAGCAATATCGGGTCATGGCTGACATGAACACCATCATCAGCAGATGAGGCTGTATGAGCAGGAGGCGGTAGCATGAATTTGAAGGAAGTTAAAAGCAAAATGAAAAATAAAGAACATACGCGAATATCTCCCCACCTCAAAAATAGATCCGGATTTACCCTGGTTGAGGTACTGGTTAGTAGCTCTATTATGTTGGCTGTCATTCTGGCTACACTGTCCTTGTACATGAGGAGCAACAAGATAGCTGTCGACCAGCAGCAGTTTGCAGAGTTGCAGCAGGACGTCCGGTCTTCCATGTTCTTTGTTTCCAGAGACGCCCGATCGGCGGGAGTGGGGCTCACCTCAGATATATCGGGTTATTTTATTGAAGGAACAGACAGCTACAGTCCCGCCCC
>JBATYS010000479.1:0-5810 GCA_049674205.1 Candidatus Aminicenantaceae bacterium | reverse complement strand
TCACTTCCGAAACTTTCCCGCCATTTACAAACACGGAATAGTGAGGCCTGGCAATCCCCCGTCCCAGGATCTCGAAACCAACGATCTTACGGAGCAGTCCCTCTTCCTTTTGCTTGAGCAATGCCTCACGTCCTAAGAAATCGCCCTTCTTGAACTTCACAAGCCAACCCAATCCCGCTTCCAGGACAGTTGTGGTCTCGTCAATATCATTCCCATAGAGCATCAAGGTAGCTTCCAACCGGAGAGTATCCCTCGCACCAAGCCCGATGGGGAGAAGGCCGCGTGCCTCTCCCTCTTCCAGAAGAGCATCCCAGATCTTTGCAGGATTCTCGGACTGTGTATATATTTCAAAGCCATCTTCTCCTGTATAACCTGTACGTGAGACCAGGGCACCAACACCAGCGACACTCCCTCTTGCGGTCCTAAAGGTCTTCATCTCCTCTAAATTTATTCCTGTGAGGGGTTGAAGGATGGCTTCTGCTTCCCGGCCTTGGAGAGCCAGTTGGGTATAACTATCACTTTGGTTCTCGACAGAGACATCAAAATCGCTCTTGTGGCTGAGTATCCATTCGTAATCTTTATCCGAATTGGCTGCATTGACGACACAGAGATACTTTTCCTCATCCAGACAATAGACCAGCATGTCGTCGATAAAAGTCCCTTTTGGAGTTGTTAAGGCAGTATACTGCGCCTTATCCGGTGTCAGGCGGGCGGCATTATTCGGAGTCAAATACTGGACAAAATCCAGGGCTTGTTTTCCTGAAATCAGGACCTCACCCATATGACTGACGTCAAATAGGCCCGCTTTCGTTCGGACGGCCATGTGTTCTCCGATTATGCCCGAAAACTCGACCGGCATCTCCCAACCGAAGAACTCGATCATTTTTGCCCCGAGTTTTTTTTGAGATGCATAGAGTTTTGTAGTCTTCATAGAATTCCTTTTCCAGCTAAGTTGGATTATTCATAAAAACTGCCGATCCAATTAGTCTAAAAACTCTAAATTTTTATTATCGGCATTTTTTACCCTTTGGGCGAGCCGATCTCACTACAAAGACTTCGTTGTAGCCCACTCGCGGTAGTTCACTACAGCTTCGTGGGCCACTGCCTCGCCTTTGCAGCAACCTCAACACGTGAATAAACCAACTTAAGCATAGAGTATTTCGAATAAATGTCGATATTTCTTACGAATAATTTAGAATATTTAACTACCACATAATCTCTATCAATGCAACATAATTTCCGATTTTAGAAAATTCCCCAACGCTATAATGGCATAAATACTATCTCAACATTGGAAATTCTAACTATTGCACTCAATAAGTATTGTTCCAAAAACGAAATTTGATATAATGAGAGACTTGAAATGATCAAATTAAAAGCGGACTTAAAGAAAAATATATACAAAATAATCGGTGAGAAGTATCCCATAGACCAGACTGAGTTGGATATCGATACCACGCCCAGTATAAAAATGGGAGACCTGGCACTGGCTTTCCCTTTCCAGCTCGCAAAGAAACTCAAACGCAATCCCAGAGAACTTGCCCAAGAAGTCCTGTCCCTCCTCTCCCCTCTCGAGGGCGTTGAAAAAGCTGAGGTTGCTGGAGCTGGTTTTATCAACCTGTATTTGAAAAAACCTGAATTTTTCCTCCGGGGACTTCGGCAGGTCGGACGATCGAGTTTGGCCCCTGAAGAAAAAAAGATCATCATCGAGCATACCAATATCAATCCAAACAAAGCTGCGCATATCGGACATCTGCGCAATGCCTGCCTGGGAGATACACTAGGGCGCTGCTTAATTTACAAAGGCGAGAAGGTCGAGATCCAAAATTATATCGACGACACTGGAGTCCAAGTTGTGGATGTGGTCTTTGGATTCATGGACTTGGAGAAAAAAAGCCTTGAGGATCTCGAACGGCTCGAAGGAAAATTCGATTACTACTGCTGGGACCTCTACGCTCGTGTATCCGCCTATTTAGAAGAACACCCTGAGGCACAGAAAAGACGGTCCGAGATCCTAAAAAAGATCGAAGAGGGAGCTGCCCCGGAAATTCATATGGCAGACCACATCTCACGAAGGATCATCAGAGCCCACCTCAACACAATGAAAAGACTCGATGTCAGCTACGACCTCCTCCCCTGTGAGAGCAGCATACTGGCATTAAAATTTTGGGATAGAGCTTTTTCCCTTTTAAAGGAGAAGAAGGCGATAGAATTCATGGATGAGGGTGTAAATAAAGGCTGCTGGGTGATGAGGCTCGAAGAGGAAGCAGACAGGGAGAAAGTCATCGTCAGGTCTGACCAGACAGTCACCTATGTGGGCAAGGATATCGCCTACCAGCTCTGGAAATTCGGTCTTCTGGACAAAGATTTTCACTATGAACCCTTCATCGAAGAGGGTGAAAAGATCATATGGATCACAACGTCCAAGCCCAGCTATGATACGCCGGAATTTGGGAAAGGAACCCTTGTCTATAACGTGATCGACACCCGTCAATCCTATCTGCAGCAGGTGGTAGTCCAAGGGCTCAAATCTTTGCAGTTTTCTAAACAGGCAGAAAAATCCATTCATTTTTCCTACGAAATGGTGGCTCTGTCGCCGAATAGCTTGAAAGAACTGGATGTGATTGTTTCTGAAGAAGATAAGGACAAGGATTTCCTCGAAGTTTCAGGAAGAAAGGGATTGGGAGTGAAAGCCGATGATCTACTCGACCGGCTGGAAGAAAAGGCCCTCCATGAGGTTCACAAAAGGAATCCGGACATTTCTCAGGATCAAAAAATCGATATCGCCCACCAGATCGCCATCGGCGCTTTGAGGTATTTCATGCTCAAATTTGCTCGGAATTCCCTAATCGTCTTCGATTTCGAGGATGCTTTGAGCTTTGAAGGCGAGACCGGACCTTACCTGCAGTACACGTGTGTCCGGATCAACAGTATATTCCGCAAGCTTGAGGAGAGAGAGGATCTCCGCGTCGAGGATATCCTGGAGCACCTGCAGGAAAAAGAATGGTCCATCTCTGCACTCTCTGAAAATGAGCTTTCTGACTTTTGGGAGATCGTCCTCTATGCATCACAACTCGATGAAGAGATCCTTCACACGATCCGGTCTCTGGAAACTTCCCATCTGGCAAAATTCGCCTTTAACCTGAGTCAAAAATTCAATACCTATTACCACAAGTATTCGATCCTCGCAGAGAAAGATCCGGAGATCAAGAAGATCCGCATTTTGACGATTTTCTATATCAAAGAAATCTTGAAACAAGCGCTGTCGCTTATGGGGATTCCCCTGCCGGAGCGGATGTAGGGTCCGTTCCCGGAACGGACCATTTTGGGAGACCATCCCAATATTTTACGTTTTACGTTTTACAATGTAGGGTCCGTTCCCCGAACGGACCGTTTTGAGAAACGGTCCCTACATTTTATGTTTTATATTTTACGTTGCAAAAAAGATAAGGAGGTCATGGATGATTGAAGTGGAACACCTCACAAAAAAATTCGGAGATCTCTTAGCCGTTCGAGACCTCAGCTTTAGAGTCGAGAAGGGAAAGATCTGGGGACTCCTCGGTCCCAACGCTGCAGGAAAAACGACAACTATGAGGATCCTTACGGGGTATCTTCCAGCCACAGACGGCAAAGCCACGGTTTCCGGATACGATGTCTTCGAACAGACCAACGACGTTAAAAAGATCACCGGTTACCTTCCCGAAGTAGTCCCCCTCTATACTGACATGACCGTCGAGGAATATTTGAAGTTTGTCGCTGACATCAAACAGATCCCCCCGGATAAAAAAAAGGAGGCCATCGGAAGATCCATCGAAATAAGCGGACTGGATCTTGTGAAACATCGCCTCATCCGGAATATTTCGCGTGGCTTTAAGCAACGTGTTGGTATTGCGCAAGCGCTGATCCATGACCCGCAAATACTGATACTGGACGAGCCAACCATTGGCCTCGACCCGGCTCAAATCATCGAGATCAGACAACTCATAAGCTCGCTCAAGGGTGAGCACACCATCATGCTATCGACTCATATCCTGGCAGAAGTCACTCAGATTTGTGATGGGGTGGTCATCATCAGTGATGGACAACTCAAAGCGTCAGGTTCTCTAAGGGAACTCACCTCCTCCATGACAGTAAGAGACGGCATATTCATCAGGCTAAAGAAAGCGGGAGATGAATTGATGTCCCAATTTAGCAGCATCCCTGGAGTTGAGAACGTGTCCCGGCAAGATGATGGATTCAAGATCGAATGGGGAACAGATAAAGACATCAGAGATCTGATCACCAGGTATGTCGTGGACAATGATTTGGGGCTCATCGAAATGAAATCACTGGGAATGAATATCGAAGACCTCTACCTCAAAGCTATCTCAGGAGGTACGGAACAATGAACAACATCTGGGCAATCTGCAAAAAAGAAATCAAGACATACTTCACCTCCCCCATCGCCTATGTTGCCATCACAGTGTTTTTGATCGTGACAGGCTTTTTCTTCTACACACTCATCCAATGGTTCAACCTGCAGTCCATGCAGATGGCGAGAAATCCTCAGTACTACCAACAGCTGAACATCAATCAGATGGTCTACTCTCCCCTGTTCCATAACATCAGCATCATCTTGCTTTTTCTAGTCCCTATCCTGACGATGCGGCTTTTTGCCGAAGAGACAAAGAGCAAAACAGATGAGCTCCTCTACACCTCCCCCGTTTCCATAAGCCAGATCATCCTGGGAAAGTATTTTGCGTCCCTGGTCGTCCTTTTGGTTATGCTTTTTCTGAACAGCCTTCTCTCGGTGTTCGTCTTTGCTTTCGGTAATCCAGAAGTTCTACCGCTCCTCAGCGGCTATCTCGGTCTTTTCCTGATGGGAGCTGCATTCATGGCTCTCGGTATTTTCTTTTCTTCTCTCACCGAAAACCAGATCGTCGCAGCAGCCCTTGGATTTGGTTTCTTCCTTCTTTTCTTCGTGCTCAACTGGGCCTCTCAATTTGCCGGAGGAATTTGGAGGAGTGTTTTGAACTATCTCTCGTTCTTCCAACATTTTGACGACATGACCCGCGGTATTCTGGACACCACAGATATTGTTTATTACTTGAGTCTCATATTCTTTGGATTATTCCTCACTCATTCTGTGATCCAATCACGGAGATGGAGATAGTCAATGGACAACATCAAGAAAAATTTGAACTATATCGGCATAACTCTTATTTTTGCAGCATTTGTGCTCATCCGAATTTGGCCCTACAAAAAAACGATCCCCTATATTTTGCTGGGTTTGGGTATTCTATCGCTGCTCGTGTACATCTACCTGAATCTCTCTCTCCTCAAGCAGGGTATGAAGCGCAAATCCTTCCTCTACTCGAGCAATCTGTTTATGATGATTATCCTCGTCATCGGAATTCTTGTGCTCATTAACTACATATTCTCCAGGTACCACCACAGGTTCGACTTCACCGAGGCGAAAGTTCACAGTCTTTCCGACCAATCCGTGACCGTGCTCAAAAATCTGGAGAACGAGGTCAGGATCAAAAGCTTCTTCCTCGAAGGCAATTACCAACGGAACACGATGCAATACTTGATGGATAACTACACCTATCACACCTCCAAGATCAAGTACGAATTCATAGACCCCGATAAGAATCCCGGATTGGTCAAAAGATATGAAGTCACAGAAGACGGCACCTCCATCTTCGAAAGCGGGGACAAGGAAAGCCGTATCACCTCCACGAGCGAGGAAGACATCACGAACGCGATCATCAAGATCTCGAGAGAAAAAAAGAAAACCATTTATTTTCTCGAGGGTCATGGAGAAGGGA
>JBATYS010000478.1:0-5534 GCA_049674205.1 Candidatus Aminicenantaceae bacterium | reverse complement strand
TTGACCAGGAAACTGCGAATGCTTTTAAAACAAGCATCCTGGAGAAAAATGGTACGGCTGACTACATGTCCATGTACATTAACTTCCGCGGAAGAGAACCCGGGATCGAGCCTTTACTAAAGCATCGGGGATTGCAATAACGGAATAGGAGTGGCGATTAAATAAAAGCCACAGGACCTAAGATTTCAAATTGCCAATATTCTGGATTAGGAGAAGGGGAGGAGGCTGATCTAGCAGTATTCCAAACCTATTAGCGTGAGGATTTTTGCTAAAACCTCTTCAAGCACATTCTGGGGCGCGCAGGCCATCCGCCTGGCTTTTCTTACCCGCCAATCTAGACTCTTGATCTGGTCAGATAAAATTGCACCCGAGACTTCGTGTTTTTCTGGAAGCACAACCTCAAAAGGGTATCCTTTCACATTGGATGTGACCGGGCAAAATAAGGCCAGTCCAACTTTTTCATTGTACGTCTTTGGTGACACAACCAGCGCAGGCCGATGTCCAGCTTGTTCATAACCAGCTTGAGGATTGAATTCCAGCCATACAATATCTCCGCGTTCAGGGATATACGTCCGGGCCATCACCAAGCCTCCCTCCCAACAGCTTCTCCGGTCGATATTTCTTCATGCAGGTTATCTTCCCGCACCTTAGACAGCAGGTCTGAAAGTTGATATTTTGAAGTTCTCAAAGGGCGGATCACAAGCCGATCTCCTTCAAGGAATATGTCTACTGCGGAACCCTCTTTAACACCGGCTTCCTTAGCAAAGGTTTTTGGGATCCGCAATCCTAAGCTGTTACCCCACTTCTGGATTTTAGTAACCATATTAAGCCTCCATGTATATACAATGAATATACATTGTTACCGAGATTCTGTCAACCCATTCCACACCATTTTATACTTCTTCATAATTTAATTTGTTTACTTCTTTTTTTGTTCCCCTTTAATACGCTCGATCATTTGTTTTCCATTTTCATTATCTGGATTCAACTCAATAGATTTTTTATAGTATTGAAGTGAAAGATTAAATTTTTTCATGTTGTAGCTAAATTCTCCCAGACTGTCCCATACATTAAAAGAATTTGGAAAAAGCATTGTATTAAGTGTGAAAACCTGAAATGCACTCTCTAAATCGCCATTTTGCATCAAAGTATAGCCTTTACGGTTGATACTGCCCTCAAGGATTTCGGGATCAAACACCGTCCACCAATCAAAATTTCCATATTTTCCCTTCATTTGTTGACAATATACTAATGCTGCTTCCGCTCCTTCAGCTGCAGCGAATTCTTCAAGCGATCTCATATCTCCATTTAAGATCAAATCCATCGCAGGATCAATTCCATTAAAGTAATCATGGCTCGAAAAAGGAGCAGGAAAATGTGGCATAAAATATTCGGAGTTGTTTACAGGCCATCTACTTGTAAATTCTAAACTAGCAATCCAAAGAGGAAAGCCGCTATTAGGAAGATTACCTGCTAGACTGTTATTTGAAAATAAGTCTGCGCCACAAGCATCCGGTTCTCCCACAAAGATGGCAGGAGTATGAACCGCTAATTCATTCATGAATATAGAAGCGGCACTATGAGTTCTCTTACCAGAGAGAACATAAAGACTGCCTTCTTTATTGATATAATCTCTTTTTATGATTTGATTCAGAAATGGAAGTATCATTAAACCATTACCACCATTATTCTGTCTCAGATCAATAATTAATTTATTAATGTCATTGGCGTTTTGGTCAATATAATTCCACAATCGCTGCGAGAATTGGGCAAAAGTTTCCTTATTGTTTGGTTGATTCATAACCTGATTGAATTGAAAATATATTGCTCTTTCATCGACGAGGTGTTCAAACCAATAAAACTTAATCTTATTCCCTTGATTTTTAAAATAAAGGGGTGGCTTATCATCAAATTTGTCGAAAGGGCTAATGTACTCACCTTTTGTAGGACCAATATTAAGTCGATTACTCCATCCATACTCAATATTGGTGTCATCAAGTATCGACGGAAGTATTAATTTCGTATGTTTTCCTTTTCTTGTAATCAATTCCAATTCAATATGCTCTTTATTATCAATAACTTTTAGGCCATACAAGATACGGGCAAAAGAAATTCCATTCAAAGCCCAGTATTTTCGTCCAAACTCGTTGTCATTACTTACTACTTTTTCTATGGTTGTTAAAATATTTTCTATTGGCTTACCATTAATTGCTAATACACGAGAGCCTAAAAACATTTCATGATCTTTACTGATTATGGTGATATAGACACCATCTGTAAATTCATCCACTCGGAAAGGGAATCGTAAATCAAGAAGATTGAAAATGCCGTCTTCTAATAAACCAGTATGTCCGTCTTCAATGACTGCAATTATTTTTTTAATCGCAAAGTAGCATTCTATATCAGATTTTGATCGAGCAATTTCATTACGAGATTCCTCAACGACAGAATCAAATTTTGTTTTATTTATTTTATAGTAAAGATTTGGATGATTTGATTCTAATTTTGATACCACAAATTCAAGATCTTTTAACCACTGTTCGGTTGTTAAGGATTTAACTCCTGATGCAGCTACTTGAAACAGGGTGACCAAGATCAGAATTAAACTAAGCTTAAGTACTTTCATAATTTTCCCCTTTTTTTATACACATTATCCCATATTCCTCATATTAAAGGATATCTCTTTAAGTGTGTAAAATGTGGGAAACACCGATTGCATGCTTATTATGATTAAGATTAATAAAGCTGGCATGTACTCCAAGGATTTGCGGTGGAGACAACAGCTGCATCCCTTGCGCCTCGCATCTCAAACAAACTTGGCCCGTGAATAATCCAGGCTTGAAGAGGGGAGTCCAATTCAAACGTTCTCGAGGACACCGACCAGCTCCAGGGCCCTGGATCGGATATCGAAACCGAGAGCGCATCGAACGGCGCAGGCGGCGCAGTCTCTGCAGGCCAATCCGGCTGGACTCCAGCCTCTCAGCGTCTCCAGGGCTTTGTCCGGTTTATTATGGCCAAAGGCATACATATAGGCACGCATGAGTCCGGGAATTTCGAGTCCGGCCGGACATTGGGGCAAACACTGCCGGCACTGCTGACAAAACAACCCCGCAAGTCCAAGACCTGTTCCAAGTTTGAGGTCACGGCTTTCTTCCGGTGTCAGGTTCAAATCCTCCATAATCGAAAGGTCCTCCAGTATCTCCTCGTAATTTGAAAAGCACGGGATCGTTGTGTGCACGTTTTCGTCCTGGAGCACCCATTTGAGAGCGGCCGTCATGTTGATTTTCCTGAGCCGGGTTCTGTCCCAGTAGACTCCGGCCTGGGTTTTCATGGCCACCACACCAATGCCGGCCTCCGCGGCTTGGCGAATGGCCTCACGGACATCCACGCGGTGGGTTTGTCTGAAGTTGTAAGCCGTAAGGATCACGTCCCAAAATCCGCTCTCGGCAGCGGTCCTGATGATTTCCGGCTCATTGCTGTGCGTGCCGATACCCACAAAACGGGTTTTTCCGGATTTTTTGAGCTGTTCGAAGGCCCGCATGTAGGGCTCATGGCATGCGGTTTCCACACGGCCGATGGAGAGGAGCCAATAGATGTCGACATAATCGAGTTTGAGGCGTTGGAGACTCCCTTCGATGGACTTCAGAATCAGATCGGGATCGGCATTCAAGCCCAGATCCATGGACCTGTCTCCGCTTCCGTAAACGTAGGGAAGATCGGGACTTGTGCCGATGGCAAAGGAATCTCGTGGGCGGTTGCTGAAAACCTCTCCCAGGAGCCGTTCATGATTCCGTTCGGCGTATCCGCTGGAGGTGTGGATATAGGCGATCCCTTCGTCCAGAGCCATTCGGACGAGATCGATCCCATAGGTGGACCCCATGCTGACAACGGGAAGGCGGAGGCCCGTCCGGCCCAAAGTGCGATAGACGATCTTTCGATCTCTTGACAAATTCCCCGGGCTCGTCTGATTGTTTGAGCATCTTGTCAGAATCGAAGCTCCGGCGATTCCCGCAAAACCAACTTTAAGAAATTCGCGTCTGGATGTGCGCGGGGTCTTGATTATCATTTGTTATAACTAACCTAATCTATTCATAAATTGTATGCGATAAGGAAAATTGGTTCAAGCACAGCCAAAAATCTTAACATATGAACGGATATGATTTTATGTGCACACTAACGTCTATGAATTCAGGATAAATACGATGGTTTTTTCTCATAAAGAGAGATTTATTACATATGCTTCGTATAATGCGATAGCTATGGGTTTCGGATCTACCATTAGATTGCAAAGGACGGCAATGCTGAGGCCATCCTCTGGGAAGTAGTAATATATCGATGAATATCCGGCTCCGCCGGAATGCCAGTAAGCTGTTTTTCCATTGACCTGGTCGATTATAACGCTATATCCGTAGTGGGCACCTGTATATAATTCTGGACCTGGTGCCAACATCTTTTCAAGTGAGTTTTCCTCGAGCACTTTCCCTTCGAACAAATCCTTGGCGAACCGCGCCAAATTTTCTGCTGTGGAGTGCATTGCACCTGATGTCCACAGCGAGCTGAACAAGCCTGCCAGAGGTAGGTCTGTAGTATCTCCTACAACATCGATGGGTTCACCGGAGCCTGTGACATCCCACCACATGTGGGCCATCGTTTCAGTAGGGTATTTCTGCTCGGGATAAAGGTAGGTTTGTTCAAGATTCAAAGGAGCGAAAAACCTCGATACGAGCTGGCTTGAAACAGAAGAACCAGTTATCTTCTCAATAATCAATCCGAGTAAAACATAGTCCATCGCTGACTCTCCCCAGCACTCCTCTGGCAGGCACTCAGGCTCACCCTGAAATTTCTCCAAGATTTCCAGCACTGTCCAAACCTTTTCGGGTTGCGTAGTGATCGCTGCATAATAGTCTGGCTTCAGCTGGTACCGGTACAGTCCGCTTGTGTGGTTAAGCAATTGCCGAATTTTAATTTCTCTGTCGATTTGTCCAAATTCTGAGATCCAGTTTCCAATTGGGTCCTCAACAGACAAGGCACCTTCTTCCACCAGTTGGAGAACTAAAGCTGCGATATATGTCTTTGTAACACTGCCGAGGCCGAAGAGCATAGCCGAATTAATGGCTTCACTATTTGAAGACTTTCCACTTATACCAAGCCATGTGGTGTTATCAGGGAGTATCACCGCTGCCGAGATTCCAGGAACCTGCAGCTCAAGCTGTTGCTGATCCAGCGTTTCCTGAAGCGTCTTTGTCATTTTCTCAGCCATCAGGACTTGTTCCCGGCATCCAGTTCCAATGAGTGTGCATGCTATACAGAGGACAATTGATCCAAAATATCTCCTCATATTGGATTTTCCTTTACACAGGTATTTTCCATTTTCATACTTGGACATATAAACCCCTTTATTCTCAATTCCCTATTTTCAGAAGCAAAAAATGTGCCAATATGATCTCTTGAGGTTTTTCAACGCGTATTCAAATCTATATGTCCATTTATGAACAATCTACGCACGCATTCGAACAGAAATAAATATTCCGCGA
>JBATYS010000477.1:0-1862 GCA_049674205.1 Candidatus Aminicenantaceae bacterium | reverse complement strand
AAGAGATACCTATCCGCATTGAAAGGGTCCGTGCTCTTATGGCTCAAAAGCGCTTTGCTGAGGCACTAGACATTCTTGAAAACTCTGTGGTTTTACCCTCCGAGGGCGCCACCGGAGTCCACAGTCTATTTGTCCAGTGTCACATTCAGTTGGGATTGGAAGCTATTCGGCAACGCGATTACAAAAGTGCCATTCAATACCTGGAAAGATCCCAGGAATATCCGGAAAACTTGGGTACAGGAAAACCGTACGCCCCGGACTTTCGTTTACAGGAATACCTCATGGCCCTGTGCTTTGAACGTCTCGGTGAGAGTCAAATAGCGGAAACGCTGCGCAGATCCATCCACTCCTACACCTCCGATAGGGGGGAAGAGGGAACTCATCCCTATTTTGGAGGATTGGTCCTACAGTATTATGGAGAACACAAAAAAGCCAGGAAGTTACTATCCCAAGAAAAACCCTCACAGGAAGTGCTGGACATTTTAAAAATGTTGAGAGAATAACATAAAAAGAGTGGAACTTGTCCAAATGAGTAAACTAAAAATTGGGTTGATAGTCTGTGTCATATGTTTGATTTCATCTCTCGGGAATAGCGCAGAGGAGGTCCCGTATAGCTTAGGGCAGTGGGATGAAGAAACATTGGGCAATCACAGGGCTGTTGTTTGTGTGACAGGCCCGGCGGATGCGGTCCGGGTTCGTATTCCCTGGCGAAGGCGTGATTTTTTTCCGGAAAAGAAAAATATTATCATTGTGGATGCTGCAACCGGAAAAAAAGTATTGAATCTGCTGCGACTGGACATCAACCGGGAATTTGGCGATATCGTTTTCCAGCCCCAGACTGTACCTGGAGATTATTATGTTTATTATCTGGTCAGTAAGATGGAGGGAAGGAGCAACTATCCTACTGTTACCTATGCTGCGCCTGAACAGACCTATGAAAACTCTTGGATCAAAATGCATGGGCTCCCCACAATATCTGTGAAGGGCGATAAATTGCCTGATCTTCCGTCAGCTCGGGTGAAAGAAATCCAGGCGATAGATGAACTTAACAGCTTTTATCCTATGGAGGTTATAGCTACGTCCCAAGAGATTGCAGAGCTTTTAGAGGAATATTCTCAGTTTTCGTATCTCATTTTTCCAGAAGACCGCCGTAATCCCATACGTATGACCGATGATCTTCCCTTTAGATGGGTGAAACTTGGACCACAGTCTACATTTAAGGGAGCAGCAGCCCGGGGAGAGTTTTATGCATTTCAGATCGGTGTATATGCGTGTCGTTCAAACATTGCAGATGTGGAGGTGATTTTCTCCCCTTTGAGATCAGACACATCCGGGGAAACTCTGCCCTCTTCTCTGTTCACAAGCTTTAATACCACAGGTACGGATTGGACAGGACAAACCTTTGATAAGATCTGTCCGATAAAAAAGGGGAAAATTCAGGCATTATGGTGTGGAGTCCAAGTTCCACCGGACACTAAACCGGGTGAGTATTTTGGTGACATCACCGTAGCGCCCCAAGATCTTCCAGCGAATCGCATTAAGTTTCAGTTGCTGGTGAACGAAAAAATAATAAAAGATGCGGGGGATAGTGAACCAACGCGACATTCCCGACTCCGATGGTTGAATTCTAAGCTCGCAATTGACGATGGACTGGTTCCTCCATATATCCCCGTGGAAGTTCAGGACAGGACTTTATCTTGCTTAGGAAGAAATATCATGTTGGGTGATATGGGTTTTCCTGTCAGCATCCAGAGTTATTTTACACCTGAGATGACTGGAATAGGGGAAACCCATCGGGAGGTTTTGGCCGGTCCCATCCAGCTCATAATTG
The DNA here is from genome assembly GCA_049674205.1 of Candidatus Aminicenantaceae bacterium. Classification (GTDB taxonomy): domain Bacteria; phylum Acidobacteriota; class Aminicenantia; order Aminicenantales; family Aminicenantaceae; genus WTAW01. The sequence continues at coordinate 31 of JBATYS010000477.1, read as the reverse complement.
AGGGAATAAAGGGGAACATTATACCTTGGCA
>JBATYS010000476.1:0-1902 GCA_049674205.1 Candidatus Aminicenantaceae bacterium | reverse complement strand
GATGCAGGTTACGAGGTCATCAGGATCAAAGGGTATGTCACCCATGGGTTGAGTATGATTCAGGATGGAGCGGGACTTGATTGCTTGACCTCAGAAATCCGTCACCCGGTACGCTGGGCGGATAAATATGATGTAAAAAAAGAGGATTGACGTAAGATAGGCAGATATCCGGACACAATAAACTCCCACGTTTGTAGCTCTTGGAATCCAAATATCACAGCATAAAAAAAATATGTATTTATATATATGTTTGATTTCCTTACATAGTCTTGACAGATTATCTAACATCTTGTATATTAGAGCTGAGCATAGGAGGCCAAAAATGGATATTTTTTATAATAAATTAGGCGCTAAAATTAAAGAAATTAGAGAACACTTAGATCTGTCTCAAGAGAGAATTGCAAAATTACTAGGGATAAATAGAGTTGCAATCTCTCAAATAGAAAATGGTGAGAGGAAGATCAGTGCTGAAGAAATTGCAAAACTCGCTAGAATTTTTAATATGCCATCAGATATTCTTCTTGATTTGGAAAAAGATATCGAAGTCATTCTAAGTGCCAAGAAAAAGCCAAAACTGAAGGAAAAACAAGAAATAAGAATAAGTGTCCCTCAGAAGAATCTAGACAAATTTAAAGAGGTGGTTCTCTATATTTTAAAAAAAGTAGGAGCGAAGCCAAATGTGGGTGAATCAGTTTTGTACAAGCTGCTTTACTTTATTGATTTCGACTTCTATGAAAAATACGAGGAGCAGCTTATAGGGGCAACATACAAAAAAAATATTTTTGGGCCTACACCTATAGAGTTTAAAAAAATAGTAGAGGTCATGGAAAGAGAAAAGGAGTTAGTCAGAATAGAGGAAAAATATTTTGAGTATCCACAGCGAAAATATCTCCCGCGAAGAGAACCCGATTTATCCATATTGAAAGCGCATGAACTAAAGATAATAGATGAAGTATTGGAAAAGCTTTCGGATATGAATGCCAGCCGAATAAGTGAATATTCTCACAATGATGTCCCTTGGCTTACGACCGATGACGGCGACATCATTGATTATGAATCCGTTTTTTACCGCACTCTTCCCTATTCAATGAGGTCTTATAGTGAAGAAGATTTTCAATGAAGTAAAAAAACTCGCTGAATTCGAAAAAGATTTAAAAAGGCTTTCAAAAAAATTTCGTACTCTGGAAGAAGATCTAGAAACTTTCATTCATAAACAACTTTATCTTTATCATAAGCTACACATAGACAACAAAGGAATCTTCCACATTTCAGATTTGGGAATTTTGGGTCCAAAAATATACAAAGCCAAAAAATTTGCTTGCAAGGCTTTAAAAGGAAAGGGCGTCGCAAGCGGAATTAGAGTTATTTACGCATATTATGAACTAGAGGATGTCATAGAATTGGTGGAGATTTATTACAAAAGCGAGAAAGAAAACGAAGACAAGGAGAGGATTTCAAAAAATTACCGACATAAAGATGTTTAATACTTAGATTTCCATTCTCATTTGTGCATGAGGAAGTTGTAGCTTAACAATAAAACCACATTTTTGACTTCAATATAGAGGCATGATAAGATTTTTCCCTCTGTAAAAAAGGGTTTCGATGTTAGATAAAACCAGGATGCTCATCAAGGGAGGGACTGTTGTGCTTGGACACGCTGTCTCCCAACAAAACGTCTTCATTCAGGGTGAAAAAATCGTGGATGTGGGGGATCTTTCGGACATAAAGGACGTATACAAGATCGATGCAACGGGTCTTTTATTGCTGCCCGAAGCTAGATGGGGCATGGACAATACCTGCATCGCAAACTCGATTTTTTTTAATAATTCAGGCTAATTCATACATGAGGAGGACTATAAGATGACTGAAGTTTGGGAAAGGGATGCACAGACACCCGATGAG
>JBATYS010000475.1:0-2720 GCA_049674205.1 Candidatus Aminicenantaceae bacterium | reverse complement strand
GATTCGAAAGCTATCCCTCTCTGATCTCACGGATGATTTCAACGATGGCCTCTGCGGATAAGCCAAGGTCAACACCTTTGACATCCAAGGGAGAACCCTTTTGATCGAAGGGCTGTATCACAAAAACAGAGCCATCTTTCCTTTTGATGAGGACTTTGCCCTCGGTACGGGCTTTGTCAAGAACAGAGGCGAATTTCTGACGGGCTTCTGAAAATGTATAAATCGTCATAGTTCCACCTCCTTAACGGCTGCGCCCGCTTTTCGGGCTGCCTCCATGAGACCTTTATCGAGTGTTAAGATTGGAAATTTATGTTTAAGGGCACATCCTATGATATAGGCATCATAGGCATAAATATTGAGATTTGCCGATAATTCCAGAGCTGTCTCCAATTCGATATCAGAAAAACGAATAGGAATTTCACGGTATGATGCTAAGGCTGCTAGAGCCTTTTGTCTCGAAACTTTCTTTCGTCTAATCATTGCAGAGAACGCATTTCCTATTTCCCAATGAAGGGAGGAAGGCGCAGTTAAATCAGCTCCTTCGGTGAATTCAATCAATTTGTGCTTATGCTTTTCTCTGGCAATAACAGAGATGATTATTGAAGTATCAACAACGTAGTTCATCGCATCGCTCTCACTATTGTACAATTGTACAAATACAATATCATTGTTGGGGATATTTTGCAACTGTATTCTGGGGATTTGACTAACCGCAGTCTCCATCACTACTTTTTGACGCTAGGACCGGGCGAATTTTCTCATATAAGATTTGAGATGAAGGGAGGACATTCTCATTAAAATCACCCCTGAAATCATCCCAAACGGCGATTGACCTGAATTATGGGGGATAGAATAATAGTCTCTCGATCAAAATATGTGGCTTCTTCAGTTTTGAGAGTTGAGATGAAGGTATTAGTGCAAAGCCGAAAAGGGTATAGCCATGTTTGATTCAATTGTAGACAGTAAGGACAGTAAGAAGAAAAAGAAAAAGAAAGGTGTTGTCATCAAAATAACGAAAAAAGGGCGAGAACATCTCTCTAACAATCGTACTGTTCAAAAAAACTTCGAGTATAAATAAATCTAAATTTCTCCAGATTCCTATACTCGGTCAGTTCCCCGAATGGACCGTTTGGACATCTGTTTAGTTGATCTTTATAAACCGTGAGTATCTATTGTTGGTCTCGTAGACCTCGACCACAATTTCTTCGCCATCGGCCAAAGCAACAATGTACCAATTCCCGGTTGTCGTACCCTCTGGAATCGTAAGGGAGGTCGATCCGGAACTGCTGGCTCCGGCTGCCAGTGAGGGGATGCTGCGGCTTCCGAGAAGGGTATCGGATGCATCGACAGTGCTGTTGGCAGACAGGTAGAACTGAGTTGTTGATGGATTTACAGGTCCTCCTCCCTGATTTTTGGTTGTATCGGCTATGGTGATGCTTTGCCCTGCGCTTTCATCTCTTCGAGTTTTGCCGCTGTTTCCTCATCCTTACAGCTAAAAGTATTACAAATCAGAATGACTAAAGATAATACAATTAATATTTTTCTTATCTCTCCTCTTTTTTATTCAGATATATAAACAGAATTGACTGACCTATGCAGACACTGACTTGGTGTGTTAAGCTGAATTCTGCGCGAGCTTTCTTGATTGCCACCCACAGAGCGAAAATAGAAGACCGATTGCCGGAAAGATCACGAGAAACTAAGCGCTAAAACGTTGATTGGATATCAGCTCTTGGGCTAAGAAAAACAGGAAACCACAAAAAGTTAATACTGCCCCGATGCCCTCACGAAACCAAGCAACAATGATTCCCAAGAGCATAGCAATCATCCCAATAAAAAGAGGAATCTCTGTGGGAGTTATCTTCCCTGTGCCTTGAGGCTCGATAGCATATCCGATATGATGGAGTTCGTGCTATTCCTTCTCGCTCACAGTAATGTAAAGCCACTCTCCCTCGAGTTTTTGTCTGCATTTCCAGCCTAGATACTCGGCCATACTCGAGATCGAAGTGGAAATGAATCGAACATACTCCTCTTCTGTGACACCACTCACTGAAAATGTTTCGGCACATCTTCGTGCGAAGATGGTCATTCTTGCCTCGACTGATGTTTCGGTCGCATTTAAGATTTCCATCTTGAAATGAAAGTCTGTTGAGAAGATCCTGTGCCATTTTTGGATATAAGCCTTAATATCTAAATCCTTCCAATAAGAACCCCATGATTTAAAACCATACCGGGCAAAATCTTCGGGTGTGTCGCCCTTCGACTTGGCGTAGGCGATGCCAGCGAAAATCCAGCTGAGAGTGTTTATGACACCACGCTCTACCTTGTATTCGAGTGTCTTTTGGGGGAGTTCGATTGTTTGCGTCTCTGTCTCTTGGGCGATGAGGAAGCTGGAAAGAAAAAACACAGCCAAAATTATTAAAATAGATGTTTTGCTTTTCATGATACTCCCTCCGTCTCTTTCGATGAAAAACCCTCTTGACTTGTAATTATTAAATCTGACTTGGCAGCACATGTCAAATTGAATTTTGTTTTATGGGGATAGTATAGACTCATTCTATCCTCTAAATTCATCGAATATGTTGTTGACATGTAGTCCGCGTGGCTGTAAAGATTACAGTCAATGAAGGAGGGACAATAATGACGATAATCAGAAAAGGATCTTTGGCAGTAGGCGTTTTTGTCGTTGTTATTCTTCTTGTTTGTTCTCTTTCTGCTTT
>JBATYS010000474.1:0-1840 GCA_049674205.1 Candidatus Aminicenantaceae bacterium | reverse complement strand
GTATCCAGATTGACTTCGGATTTGAGTATGGTATGGGCAAAGAGAGGACAATAAGCTCTGCTGAAGTTGACACAAATTCCGAATATGCCGCAGCTATACCTGGAACCTATAAATTGGATATGCTTGGTTTTAACTTTTCTTTTCGATATACATTCTAACTAGCCGGGATTATACATAAACTGATCCCGCTGCACCGAACGGTATCAGCTCCTGGAATTGTTGCCGTTCATCGTTTGATCAGGGGGATTATACAACCGAAGCTTTGCTGCCGTTATTTCTTATACATAAAAAAAGCTGGCTGTAGCTTAGCAAAAGGGGGGTTTTGAAAATGCTAAGGATGGGACCTTGCCCAGCCAGCACAACAAGGCTAATATTAATATAATGAATATTTTCGAACAAATCAAATATTATTTTGTTTTTTTCACAGATGATGTGTTTCCATCGAAGCGGATATGTGTGCTTTGATATGAGATTTCTGGTACAATCAAATTCCTGAAAGGAGATCACCATGAAAAAAAGGTTTAGACAATCAACGGTTTTAGTTTTATCTGTTTTAATTGTTTCTGTGTTTGTTCTTATGGCACAGACAGAAGAGATCAAGCCTGTCACTGTCGAAAAACCAATGCCGGATTTTTCTCTTCCTGTCTTTCAGGGCGGAGAGATAACACTTTCCGAGATCGAGGGGAAAAATATCTTGATCATATTTCCCCGTGGCCGCTCCAGAGAGGAGGCCTGGTGTCACGTCTGTAATTATCAGTATGCGGATTGGGCAGAAATAGAGGCCAAGTTTCAGATCAGGGAAAAATACAATGTGGAGATCCTTTTTGTCCTTCCCTATGGGAAAGAGTTGGTCACAGAATGGATCGACAAGTTTTATGATCAGCTTCAGGACCTCGAGAAGGGAAAGAATCCCCCCGATCAGGATAAACTTGATGAGGGGGGCAAAAAGCGAATGGAGTTCTACAAGCGGGCTTTTCCTAAAAGCTTCTCCTACGAAGAGGGTAAGGTTCCTTTACCATTTCCCATACTGATCGATGATGGAGCGGCTGTCTCCAAAGGGCTGGGTCTTTTTACTACCGAGTGGGGCGGGAGTAAGGTGGAGCAAAATATCCCTACAGTGTACGTCGTGGATAAGAACGGCATCCTTCAATTCAAATACCTTAGTCAGAATACCTTTGACAGACCCGGACCGGAGTATTTGTTAAGAGTTTTGGCTGTGATCAACAGCAGCCAATGAAGGGTCGAATAGAATAAACTTTTGCGTAGTATTCTCGTATGAGGGTTTAGAGCGATATTGGCTTTGAACCTCTATGAATTATAACACAAGAAGAGAGGAGAACATGAAGAAGATTTTATCGATGAGTGTTTTGGGCTTGTTCTGTTTGGGCCTACTGGTCTCACCGGGTATCGGACAGGATATTAAAGACATCAGGGCAAAAATGGTTGAGGCATCGGGGGGAAAGAAGATCTTTGAAAACCTCAAGGATCTCACCATAACGGGTACACTCGACCTGACAATGCAGGGATTGAGTGGCTCGTTGACGATCTACAAGAAAGAGCCTGATAAAAGGCGCACGGATATCGAAGTGATGGGTATGCTGATCACTCAAGCGTATGATGGAAAGATCGCCTGGTTCACCAATCCCCAAACTGGAGCGACAGAAGAGCTTTCCGGCGAACAAGCGGCCCAATTGAAAAGACAAGCTATGCCCTCCCTGGCGTCCATTTATCCAGAGAAATATGGCATCTCCTGGGAGTACAAGGGTAAGGAAACTATCGAGGACAAGGAGTATCTCGTCCTGAATACGACTTATCCTGACGGATTCCAGGTCGTTGTCTA
>JBATYS010000473.1:0-2202 GCA_049674205.1 Candidatus Aminicenantaceae bacterium | reverse complement strand
CTGGTTACTTCCTGCCCCTACTGCATCACCAATTTTGAGGATAGCCGGTTGAACCTGAAGGATAGTGAAGTCATAGAGATTAAAGATATAACGGAAATCATCCAGGAAGTGATTTAACCTGGATTATTCACGAGTCGAGATTGTTGTAGCGGCGAGGAAGTGGCCTGTGAAGCTGTAATAAGGTACCGCGAACAGGCTACAACGAAACCGATGCAGTGAGATCGGCTCGCCTGGAAGGTAAATTTGGCAGATTTTATCTTAAAAACTTGTATGGGAAATGTGTTGATCAAAATACTGTCAGATATATTTAGTATGGGGCAGAATAAAAATGAAACAATTATCGGTGTCTGCCAAATTTATGAATGATTCAGGTTAGAGGATGAAGAAGCTCAACATGCAAGAAGCGATCGGCAAATTGGATCTGAAAGGTGTCGCACCGGCCATAGTCTTCGATCGCTTTTCTGACGAGGGATGGAGCAGAACCTCAGATCATGTGCCTAGCGAGATAGCGCTTGCAATCTATGTCAACCGCCAGGAACTGGTCACAATCCTGTGCACACCAACCAAGCTGAATTGCCTTGTCCTCGGATTCCTGTACGCAGAGGGAATCATCTCAGGCATCGATGACGTGGCGAGCATGAGGGTGTGTGAGGAGGAATCGCTGGCCGATGTGATGCTGAGCGATCCCGAGTATAAATTACCTACGCACCGGACACTCACCTCTGGGTGCGGCGGCGGGGCAACTTTTAAAACTCAGGGACAAAGGGTAAATTCGGATCTTGTTGCTTCACCAGAGGAAGTACTATCACTGATGAAGCAGCTTCAAAAGCAGATGGCGCTGTATCGGTTATGTGGCGGCGTGCACACCTCAGCTCTGTCCGATACCAAGAACCTGCTGGTAGTGGCTGAGGATATCGGACGGCATAACACCCTGGACAAGATCCAGGGCGAATGTCTATTGAGGGGACTCGCAACCAGAGATCGACTGCTACTGAAAACCGGTCGCATTTCGTCCGAGATGTTGCTCAAGGCGGCAAGGATGCAGGCTCCGGTTGTTGTTTCGCGGCACTCGCCGACGGTGAGCGCCGTTTCGCTTGCCCGCGATCTGGGTATTACCCTGGTTGGCCATGCGCGTGGAAGCCGCCTGTCGGTGTATTCCCACCCGGAGCGACTACGAGCACATCAAATCTGATAAGGGTGGAGAGAAGTGGAAAAAGAACTAGTGGAAAAAGAACAAATTGAACAGCTTTGCAAAAGTCTCGCAGACAGCAATTTTGGAGATGTTTTGGTTGTTGGTGGAGGGATCAGCGGTATTCAGGCCGCTCTTGATCTTGCCACAGCAGGTTTTAAGGTTTACCTGGTTGAGAAATCACCCACCATCGGCGGCAAAATGGCCCAGCTCGATAAGACCTTTCCCACGAATGACTGCTCCATGTGCATTGAATCTCCCAAATTTATCGAATGTGACAGGCATCCCAACATAGAGATCCTGACTTATACTGAAGTCGACAGCGTAGAGGGTGAAGCAGGAGACTTCACGGTAATTCTGACTAAAAAACCCAGATACGTTATAGAAAACAAATGCACCGGGTGTACTGTCTGTGTAGAGTATTGTCCGGTCAAGGTCCCTGATCCGTATAATCAAAACTTATCGACCAATAAAGCCATCCACATCTATTTCTCTCAAGCCGTTCCCCTTGTCACTTATATCGATGAAAACTGCCTTAACCTTAAAGACAAGAAATGTACAATCTGCCAGGGAGTCTGTAAGCATGACGCCATAGATTTTAATCAAGAGGTGGAGAAGGTCAAAGTAAAAGTTGGGGCGATTGTTCTATCTCCAGGCTATGAAACATTTGATCCCAAGCTCCGGGGCGACTACGGTTATGGAAAGATGGAGAACGTGGTAACCAGTCTTGACTTTGAACGGCTCTTATGTGCCACCGGGCCACACGAAGGTGAGATATTGCGCCCTTCAGACAAAAAGCATCCACATAAAATAGCCTGGATTCACTGCGTCGGTTCCAGGGAGGTTATTCCTGGCGGTAACAGCTATTGTTCCGCGGTATGCTGCACCTATATCCAGAAGCAGGTGATCCTGGCAAAAGACCATAACGCCGACACGCAGGCTACTATATTTCATAACGATATTCGGTCCTTTGGCAAGGACTTCGAACGATTCTACCAAAGAGCAGAGAAACT
>JBATYS010000472.1:0-6929 GCA_049674205.1 Candidatus Aminicenantaceae bacterium | reverse complement strand
GTTCATGTACTTTTTCTGCAAAGGATTCAGGCGTCTCCAGACTTTCCATCTGATTCATGTGCCCGATGATTTTGACCGTCTCCTCGTATTCATCTAAACAATCCGGGCAGCGATCCAGATGATCTTTGACCGCAGATGCCTCCTCTTGACTCAGCATCCCATCGATGTATTCGGATAATTTATCCCTCACATGTCGGTCGTTCATTTTAAACCCTCCCCCTCAATGTCTCTCTGAGTTCTTGTCTGGCCCTTGAGAGTTTGGATTTGACAGTTCCAAGTTTAAATCCGGTAACTTGAACGATCTCTTCGTACGATCGCCCTTCCATATCTCTAAGGACAACCACCATTTTTTGAGGCGTCGGCAATTTATTGACAGCATTCTGAATGAGTTGGGAGATCTCTTTGCGTTTGAGTGAGGACTCCGGAGAATAAGTCTCATCCCCTATCTCGACACTCTGCGGAGCGTCTTCTGTGGGTTTGTTGTTATTTATCCTCATTTTTTTAAACCTGAGCCGATAGTCCAAAGAGCTTAGTTTGTTCTTGCATGTATTCACCGTAATCCGATAAAGCCAGGTCGTGAAATTGGATTCGAACCTGAATTTCTTGAGCGAACGAAAGACCTTGAGAAACACGTCCTGGGCGCAATCAGCGGCATCCTCATAATTGCCGAAGAATCTGTAACACAGGTTAAAAACCATTTTTTTCCGCAGAAGAATGAGTTGATCAAACGCATTTATATCATCCTCTAAAAAAGCTTTTACAAGCTGAATACTCTCACGTTCGATGTTGGTGTGTGTGTCGTTCGAATTCCTCATCATTCCTGCTGCGCTTCTTTCCCTTATTCTGCCTTCAAAGCACGGCAAAAAACAAGAGGAAATCGAGGCGTCACTCAATAGCATTTTTTCTATCTCTAGGTTAGACCGAGTTTTATTTAGAAAGTTCCGCGAAATCGAATAAATTTTCTGAAAGAATAAAGGGGGACGGGCCACGACAACCTATTCAAATTAAAGAAAATAAGTCAAAAAAAGCCCCGTATTATTGTCTTAGATGACTCATTTTAGGGGCAAAATTGTACATCTAAGAAGAGGGGGGCTTAAAATCAATGGGCGTATATTTTCTGAACACGCCAGATGGAATCGACAAAATATTCCTTGGAATCATAGAGCTGCTTCTCGATCACAAAGCCCGTCTCAGCAGCTAGCTCCTGGATATCCGATTCCAGGTACTTGTAGGAATATTCGGTGTGAATGGGCTCCCAAGCTTCAAAAGAGAAAGATTGACTTATCTCTTTGACGAACACGGTCTGCTTTTCCTTGCTAACCAGATAGCTTTCCATCGCTCCGGTGAACACATCGTAGCTGGAATGGAATTGGAACTTGTTAAGGTCGAAATCCCCACCCAATTCACGGTTGATTCTGCGAAGCAAGTTCAAGTTAAATTTTGCGGTCACACCTTCTGCATCATTATAAGCCTTCAGCATGAGGTCGATATCTTTTTTCAGATCGAAGCCGATCACTGCAAAATCTCCATTGTTGAGGGCATTCCAGAGGTTGTGCAAAAAAGCACGGGAATGGGCTTTGTCGAAATTACCGATATTCGACCCAAGAAAAAGAACCATATTCATTTGTGAGTTCATGTAGTTGAGCCATTTGAGGCCATCGAAATACTCCGCCACTATTCCATTGGATGTGAGTTCCGGGAACTTTTTGTTTAAAAGGTTGGTGAGAGTCTGCATGGACACTTCAGAGATATCGATAGGGATGTATTGAAAAGCCAAATTCTTTTTTAAAAAATGATCGAGGAGGATGCTCGTTTTCCTGCCGTCACCGGCACCGAGCTCAACCAAGTTGAATGACTCCCCTTCTATGAGTGAAGAGAATGCATCTGTTTGAGATTTTAGAATCTCGAACTCGCTGGCCGTGAGATAGTATTCGGGAAGGTCCATGATCTTCTGGAAGAGACGGCTTCCTCTCTTGTCATAAAAATAACGCGAAGATAACCTTTTAGGCATCTGGGAAAGCCCCACTAAAACGTCTGAAGCAAAAGCCTGATCAAGACTTTCCACCTGATCTAGGTCCTTGTGTGTTAGGACTTGGTATGTGGCACTCATTTCGAATTTTCCAAAATCTTGTGAATCTATTATATAAAATGGACTTGCTTCCGTCAGTCTTCTTTTATTTGCAAGGGAGAAACCGGATGGTCGTTTCCATTTCCTCAAGAACTTGTGAGAGCGCAGAGAGTGTTTTGTCGATCTCCTTTTCTGTTGTGGAATGAGACAGGGATAAGCGCACTGAACAGTGCGCGTCCTCTTCACTCTTCCCCATTGCGATGAGCACATGGGTAGGCTCGGCGGATCCAGACTTGCATGCCGAACCTGAAGACAGTGCAATTCCGTGCTGGTCCATGGCAATAACGAAGGATTCTCCTCTGAGGCCGGGCAGCGTCACATTGAGTGTGTTAGGCAAACGGTTTTGCGGATGGCCGTTGAGTTGGGCATCAGGAATCAGCTTACAGATGCCCTGCTCGAGTTTATCCCGGAGATTTTTCATCTGTTCCGATTTCAGTAAATTGTGTTGAGCCAATTCGGCGGCTTTTCCTAAGCCAACAATGCCAGGGACATTGTGGGTTCCTGCTCGGAGACCTGATTCCTGACCGCCACCGTGAATCACAGGTTCGAGTGTAATCCCTTTTCTCACATACAGGGACCCCACTCCTTTGGGCCCGTAAAATTTATGCGCAGATAGGCTCAGAAGGTCAACGCCTAAGTCTTCGACATCAACTTTTATCTTGGCTATGGCCTGAACAGCATCAGTGTGAAATAAAATGTCTTTTTCATGAGCAACAGCGGCCAACTCTTTAATCGGCAGGATTGTGCCCACCTCATTGTTGGCCATCATTATGGTGATAAGGATTGTTTCATGTGTGATCGCTGATTTGAGATCTTTGGGATGAACAAGGCCATACTCATCGACATCGAGATAGGTCACTCTGTAACCTGTATTCTCTAAGAAAGCACACGTTTTGAGGACTGCGGGATGTTCGGTGGTTGTGGTGATGATGTGATTGCCTTTCTCACGACAGGCAAAAGCCACGCCCTTTATGGCCATATTGTCGGACTCGGAACCGCCACCAGTGAAGATGATGCGGCGTGGTCGCGTGTTGAGGAGCTGGGCCACTTGGCGGCGCGCGTTCTCCACGGCCTCGTGGGCTTCTTGGCCTGTGCGATGGATACTGGCGGGATTTCCATGTTGAGCGGCCAAAAAAGGGAGCATGGTCTCACGGACAGCATCCGCTACTCGTGTGGTGGCATTGTTATCCAAATAAATGCGAGTGGTGCTTTTTTCGCGGGGAACGGTGCCTTCTTTATATTTTTTTTCAGTCATCCTTGCCAATACACCTGCAGTGCGTTTTGTCTCTGGTGTGCCCTTATCGATCTTTTTTATATCACAAAGCAGTGCCTTGTAAACCGGAAAACCTGAGATCTCGTCATAGTTTTCGAGATCCGTCAATTCATTGACATTCCATTCCTGCCAAGCTTTAGGGCCGACAGGTGTCCCGCCACCCATGTTGCACTCTACAGCTCCTCTCACGATATCTTCTGTCACGCGCGCACGGAAAGGGATGGATCTCCTGAGAGTTTGGACCTCGACTAGATCACCTGTTTCGATATCTCTGGATCGGGCATCCTCTGGATTTATTTCAACAGTGGGTTCGGGATTGTCCTTCACCAATCCTTCGATACCATGGTGTTGAGACCGGAAATCAGTCTGGGGACGAGCGCCAGAATTAAAGATCAAGGGATACTTTTCTGCCAGCTTTGGATTGGCGATCGGACCCTCTGTTACTTCTGTATATTTCGGAAGGGGCTCATACCCGTATTCATCCAGTGCAGTAGACCAGATCTCAAACTTGCCCGTGGGCGTATCGAAACCCGGTTTGCCATCCTTCCTCAGTTTGCCCTTCTCCCACTTCTTGTATTCCATCAGGGATGCGGGCAATTTGATCCAACCACCAGAATTTCGGATATCTTCCACAGTATACCCTGATCCATCAAGGATAAAACGGAGGAGATCCTCCTCTGTTTGAGGAAAAAAATGGCCATAGCTGAGGCGATTCGCCAGTTCTGCCATGATCAGATAATCGTTGCGGGCCTCCCCCACGGGATCTATCAATTTCTCTCTGAGGCGGAAAATTGGTCCGTAGACCATGTAGGATTCGATCTCAAACATTGTGGTTGCGGGAAGGAGGATATCCGCATAAGCCGCATCAGCGGTCATCTGACGGTCCATACAGACCAAAAAATCCAGTTGGGACAGTGTTTTCCGCCAGATTGACGTCTGCGGCCATGATGTGAGAAGAGACCCGCCGTGGATGATAAAGCCCCGAATGGCATAGGGGTCTCCATTGAGAACAGAGTTAACGAGCCCGGATGCATGAGATTCGCCCCGGTAATCGCTGTAAACAGGGAACTTATCTCGGGCGATGGCCAGATCTAGATTTGGATTAGGCTGGTTGCACGAACGGTTGATCGGAAAGTGAGAATCCGGCATGGCCAGGCCGATTCCGCCGGGGACATCTAGCTGCCCGGCGAGAGCGAACAGGCTAAGTACTGCACGGATCGCTTGAATACCGCTGTTCGAATATTCAAGGCCTGTGTACATGACCGGACAGACTCCGTTAGCATCACAGATGCGGCGGCTTAGATTTCGGATGGTGTCGGCTGGAACTCCTGTTATCGATGCAACCACTTCGGGCCGGAAGTGCTGCACATAACTCTTGAGTTCTTCAAAACCATGGCACCAATTCTCGGCAAAGGCTTCATCATAGAGCTCCTCGTCTATCATAACCTCGATCATGCTTAGGGCCAGCGCTCCATCCGTTCCCGGTCTTATCGGTATCCATTGTCCATTCGTACGTATAGCTGTTTCTGTACGGCGAGGATCGATGATAACGACATCAGCACCCCTTTTGGCAGCCGCTTCCAATCGGTACATATCCAGTGGTGGCGAATCTGTGGCCGGGTTCGCTCCCCACACAACAAGCAATTCCGAATTTTCCATGTCAGTGAACATGTTGATGAGCATGCGTCCCATCGTCACATGAGGGGCGATCATGGCAAATGAGACATAGCAGAGGGCCCCTACCCCCATGGTGTTGGGAGACCCGAATGGAAATAGGACATTTGAGGCCGATGATACGGCCACTCCCTTTGGCTGAAATATATCGCAGAGAGATAACTCAAACGCCCCACGTCCTGTATATATGGCGACAGCTTCTGGTCCGGATTCCTGCTTGATCTTAGTCAGATTTTCAACAATGGTTGTGTACGCCTCATCCCAACTGATGCGTTCAAATTTATAAGTTCCTTTAGGGCCGGTCCGTTTCATGGGATATTTGAGACGATGTTCAGAATAGATGATTTCCGGAGCATGTTCTCCTCTACGGCAGATCATGCCCAGGGGATGGCCTGTATCAGCTTTGATTTCCACCAAGCGGCCATTTTGTATTCCCACCTCGACCCAACATCCGGCCGGACAGATGCCGCAAATGCCCTTTTTCCATTTCAGATCCTGCATCTCGTCCTCAACTGATAAAGATTAGCTCAAAGAGACATCCAAATCAAATCCGATATTAAAAAGGCAATAAAAAGGTGACAGTCCCCTTTTTTTGTTTCCTTTATCTTTACTGAGTCGGTTTATGCGGCTACAATAAAGAATCCCTTGGTGTTCAGGAGTTGCCATGTTTAGAACCACACCTATTATCATTTTGCTATATCTATTAATTCTTCCTTTTTGTGCACCAACTTCAAAGGCGCCCACGATCGTTCCAGGCGAGCAGTCCCAACAAGAACAAATAGATCAAGCGCTCTCCAGCGAAAGATTGATGGACTATGTCAATAAGCTGTCGTCAGAGGATTACGCCGGACGCCTCACCGGGACACCCGAATACAGGGCCTGTGCCCGTTGGGTGGCCTCTCTCTTCGAGAAATGGGGGCTCCAGCCAGCCGGAGAGAAAAACACCTACCTCCAGTCTTACCCCAATCCCTACACTATCGTCTTTGTGGGAGGGGAACTCTCCCACAGCTACAAATCACAAGGCCGCTGGAGAACAAAGAAATATCTCTATGAAAAAGAATATTACCCAGGCTCTCAATCGGGGAACGGAAAACTTTCAGCTGAGGTCGTCTACGTCGGCTATGGAATCACAGCACAAGAATTGAATTATGACGATTACAAAGGAGTGAATGTCAATGGGAAGATCGTCCTCATCGAGCCCGAAGTCCCCGTCTCCCCTACTGAGAATCCAGAACTATACAAAGAATGGATGCCCTATTCTACCTACTCGTACAAGATCAAGATGGCAGTGGCCCATGGGGCAAAAGGTATGCTCATCAACCAACTCAAGGTCAATCCAGATATCGACTATGTCAATGGATTCATGACAGCCCAGGTTGGAGAGGATGTCGTCAATAATGTTTTTGCCGGCACCGGACAGACACATACAGAGATCATTGCCAAAATAAAAGAGACCCTGCAACATCAGTCTTTCCGTTCCCGAAAGACCTTCACAATCTCCAACTTCACAGAACACCATAAAGATGGCACAGGATACAATGTCTTGGGTCAAATCGAGGGTGCAGATCCCATACTCAAAGATGAAGTGATCATTGTGGGAGCGAATATCGACCATGTCGGCTTCTGTTATGAAGTCATGCCTGGCGCCAATAACAACGCTTCGGGAGCCTCGGTAATGCTAGGCCTAGCCGAAGCTCTCTCTCAAAACTCCGCCAAACCCAAACGTTCGATTCTCTTTATCGCCATCGGCTCTAAAGAACAGGCTTTTAAAGGCTCTCAAGCCTACTTGAACAATCCCATCTTCCCCAGATCAAAAACCGTGGCCTTTCTCAACATCGACATGGTGGGGTGTGG
>JBATYS010000471.1:0-6681 GCA_049674205.1 Candidatus Aminicenantaceae bacterium | reverse complement strand
CTCGCGAACCCCGTTTGCCTCCTCCTGTTCCGGAATCCGCTCCCTGGAGACCACGGTCATAGTAATTCTGACCTCCTTTACCGGCTGGGTCTTGGGGCATATCCCTGCCCCCTGAGTTGGGAACGATGTTGACTCCGGCCGCCAACTGAAGATACCCGACAAAATCCCTGGCTATAGGCAGAGACTCTACCGTTTCATGCGTGATGTGTTCTGCGATCACCGATTTTGTTGTATCGACGGCAGGAGAAACAGCCGTAACCGTGACCTGCTCTTCTATCGTTGACGGCTTTAGCTCAACTTGAAGAATAGTTTGTCTATCCAGAGAAACTTCGATCGCTTCGGAAACTTTCCCTTGGAATCCTTCTATGCTTGATTTGAGTTCATACACTCCTGGAGTCAGATTCACAAATAAAGCTTCCCCGACCACATTGGTGACTAACGACTTTTCACCCATCATAACAGGACTGGAAAGGGTCAAAGTCACACCCGGTATAACATTACCTTCATCATCGATGGCTATGACTTTCAGAGTTCCAGTTCGCGTTTGTGCAGAGATCAGGGCTGAGACGATCAGAAAGATAGACAGGGAAATTGCTAAACGTTTAATGTTTTTACTCATATACTTATTCTACCCCCTTCTCCCGAATCCTAGGGAGAACATGACTTTGTGCTCCAATACGATTCATTGGATCACTTTGTCATTGCCTAACGCTCAGGAATCAAAACTTTGTTAATCGCTTTGATTCCACTCTTGGTGCCGTACGATTGTGACAATATGTTCTTGCTTATCACCCCCCTTTGAAAATTTTTCTCTATACAAGAGCATATACGTAAATCCAACACATTGGAATTTTGGAATGTCATTTCTCCTTGTACATACCCCTCTAACTTTTTCTACTCAATTAAGCTACCTGCAAAAAATGTGCCATAATGACAGGAGAAATAACTTTATTATTATCAATAGTATAGACGAGATACGAATTGTCTTTTATTAAATATATCCAATTATTTGGATTTTATTCAAGAAATTGGATTCTTTAATGTCATGTTACTGTATGCTCTCCAACATCTTTTTTGCCAATATGGCTTTATCGGATTCGGGTGCAAGCTCTATGACTTTGCTAAAGTTTTTCTTTGCTTCTTCCATTTGGCCTTTGTTCAGATTTGCCAAAGCCAGCTGATAATACGCATCAACATAATTCGGATCCAATTCGATGCTTTTTGACAAATATTCAATCGCCGTGTCTATTTGGCCGTTTCTGAACAAGAGAATTCCGATGTTATAAAATAGACCCTTATCTTTGAGTATGGTCTCATCGAGCTGTTTGAAGTATTTCATCCCCTCCTCAAGGCTGCCTCTTTCCAAATATATCGCACTGAGGTTGATCAGTGTGTCCTGGGACTGGGGTTCTTTTGCCAGCATGAGTTTGAAGTACTCTATGGCTTTATCAAACTCATTGAGTCTGTAATAACAGAGCCCGATTTTATTATACACTTGATGGATATCCGGGTGTTTTTCCAGAACACTTTGATATTCTCCTAAAGCTGCCGCATATTCTTTTTGCTCGTACAGAGCATCTCCACCTTTTAAGGGTGATTCGGGAATGGAAGAGAGTCTGACATCGATGGGTGGATTCTCTTTGACGGCAGAGAGTTCTACTCTCAGATTCAGTGGTTCAAATCCCTCCGCAAGAAAACCAACGGTCCAGGTGCCAGGTCGAAGATTGCTCTTCCTCCAGATCCCTTTTTTATCCGTTGTCAGCTCAAATGTTGTTTTATCTTCTGCAAATACCAAAATCACCTTAGCGCCTTCTATGTCTTTGCCATCTTCTGATTTCACAGTCCCGGCTACAGTCGCAAAGACCTGAGAATAAATAAAACAAGGATAAAGCATGACAATGCATAGAATACATAGGATGATGATCATGATAACGTTTGATTTTTTACTCATTTTTCCTCCCATAAATTCACATCTCTGACTCTAAAAATAAAGGTATAATCGTACGTCACATCTTCTACCCTTATGGGTAATAACACCTGTATTGTTCTCCCAATAGAGCTTTTCGCACTGTTTAAAAACTCTTGCGGATCTCCCCCCTTTTGGGAGGTGGGTAACAAAGGTTTTCCTTCCCAGTTCCCTGACCACAAAGGTTTTTCAACCCAACCTTCATCAACAAAAGACATATAATCAGCAGGATAGACAAAATCCTTGAGACGTGATTTTGGTTCAATAGCACTCGGCATTTGGTGTCTATTCCTCTGTGAATATTTGACACCGGCATGTATGATCTTATGAGAGTCGCCTTTTTCACAAACATAGGCAGCTTCATTCCATATAATTTTTATCGGCGAATTTGTTTTATTCTCGAGAAGGAATTCAAACATTGCAACAGAGGGTAACCACAATATTTTTATCATCCCGTCTTCAAATATGTATGTGTAATCCTCTTCCTCAGTTGTTGACATCTTTTGCTCTCCCAACAGTTCGGTTGCTTCAGCTGGCCTTACGACCTCCCCGAGAACAAAGTCATACTGCAGGTTATACACCACAGGTTTTGAGCAACCACACAGGAAAACAACAAATGTCCATAATAAAAAGACTTTATTCTTCATCTCCCCTCCTGTGGCATTTATCCTATTTTCTTTATATCAAAATTCATGTGATTTTTAAATCTTTTTCCCAATCTCTCTTTGTTTAGATAGCCCTGCTCGTAAGCTCGATAGCTCATACTAACTCAATAACAGATTCTCCTATTCCACAGAACACACAAGTGAGATAACCGAAATGAACAATAAAACACAAACGGTGAGGCTGAGGACAGAATGTACAGACTCGTATTAATGTGCTCTAGATCATTGCTATTGTGTATTAGGACTGGGAGGTATATCCCTCAGGATACTTGGAATGCCATTCCCAGGCCGATTGGATGATACTCTCCAAGGTATCGAATTGTGGTTTCCAGCCCAGCTCTTCCTTAGCCAAGTCAGAGGAAGCGACAAGCCAGTCGGGATCACCAATGCGCCGCTCCGTAAATTCAAACGGGATGATTTTCCCGGAAACTTTCTCTGAGGCTTTAAGAACCTCGAGGTTGGTGAATCCGACGCCATTCCCCAGATTATACTTAGCCTTTGGCCTCTTCTCAAGATTATCAAGTCCAAGAATGTGAGCCTGAGCGATGTCGACGACATGGAGGTAGTCGCGGACACAGGTACCGTCTTCGGTCGGGTAATCTGAGCCAAAGATGTACAGTTTGTCCCTCTGTCCAAGGGCTGTACTCAGGATGATAGGAATCAAATGCGATTCCTTTTTATGCGCTTCTCCTAGAGCTTTCGATGCTCCGGCGGCATTGAAATACCGGAAAGAGTTATACCGCAGGCCATAGGCGGAATGGAACCAATCCAATATTTTCTCATACATGAGTTTTGATTCCCCATAAGCATTGATCGGTTTCACAGGATGTGATTCATCGATGGGCGTATACTCTGGATTGCCGAAGAGGGCAGCGGTGGAGGAAAAGATCATCCTGCTGCAATCATTCTCCTTCATGACGTCGAGAAGCACGAGTCCTTTCGCCACATTCGTTTCAAAAAAGATCTGTGGATGTTTCATCGAAAATTCGACCGTGGCTTCGGCGGCAAAATGCATGACTGTATCGATATGAAAATCGTGAAAGAGCCTGTCTAGGAGGAACCTATCCCCAATATCTCCCACAAATAATGTGGCATCAAGAGAGACAGCCTCTCTGTGCCCTTCTTGGAGGTTGTCTATGACTATAACTTCAAAATCTTGCTTGAGAAGTTCCTCCACGCAGATGGACCCGATGTATCCTGCTCCACCTGTAACTAAGATCGCCATCTATAAACTCCGCAATTCTTACTCGGGGATATTCATCTCTTTGAGAAGATACTCTACGCCTCCGAATTTTTGAGTCACCCAGAGGACGTATCGGATATCCACTCCGATCGAGCGGCTATAGGATGCACTCCATGCATAGTCATTGATGGTAGCCTCCCAGGCACGGTCAAAATTCACTCCAACTAGCTGTCCTCGCGCATCGAGAACAGGACTTCCGGAATTACCACCTGTTGTGTCCATGTCGTAGAGGATACAAACAGGGACACTTTTCGAATCGGGGTGAGCAAAATGGCCAAAGTCCTTTGCCTTGTACAATTCGAAGATCTTCTCCGGCGTATCAAAGGGCTCCTCCCCTGTCGATTTTTCCAAGACACCATCGAGGGTCGTAACGGGCTTATATTGGACAGCATCCATGGGCTTGTATCCCCGGATGCGTCCAAAAGTTAATCTCAGTGTTCCGTTTGCGTCGGGGATAAAATCTTTTTTAAGATACTCCTGCTTCACATCAAGAAGTTGGGCATAGAGTTGGTCATAAAGACCCTTACTAGCCTTATCCATCTCTTTTTGGATCAAATAGGTGGGGTAAAGGTCCGCAGCCAATTGGATAAAAGGGTCCTTCATATTCATGAGCTCTTCTGTTGATTGAGTGAAGGCCTTTTTCAAGACTGACTCGTCGTTGAGTTTTGTCTTGGAATAAGCATCTTCGATAAACGTATCGATAGCCGTTTCTGGGTCCTTGTCCTTTATAATAGCCTCTACGGCGGGAATTTGAAACTTACCGGGAAGACGGGCAGCTCTTTTTAGCATCTCCTTGAGGATGGCTTTTCCCGTGGGCTCATAGTAATTTTTAAGTGACAGGAACAATCTCTGTTTTGTACGGGAAAAATTGCGATCCATATAAGCAGATTCACGCTCCAGGTCTGGCTTGGCGCGTTCGATGCTCGCTTCATATGTTGTACACCCGCATGATGTCAAAATTGCGCTGCGTCCGAGATAGTTAAGGATCAACTCATACTCGGCCCTCTCGCGCTTGTCTTCAGCGATCTCCCACATCCTTTTTATAAGATCTCCATATTTGGCTGCGCGGCTTTCATCAGCCAAGATATATTTTTGGAGTGCTTTTTCCTCCTCTCTTTTGTTCTTGACCAAGTCGAGCCGTTTCATCCCTTTGAGTTTTCCCTGGTAATTTTTCATGGTGTTGGAAAGACCTTTTTTGCGTGAGAGATGCTTAAGCGCAATCCCTCGATCTCCCTCTCCCATCTTTTCCATAAGGGCGATCTGCCATCCATACCAATCCACGACATAGGGCATTCGAACTTCTTCATCGTATGCCCAGAAATGAGAGGTCTGATGCCGGTATGTTCTTCCGGGATATCCCAACATGAAGACAAAATCTCCCTCATTCACTCCATTGGCGTTGACCTGAAAAAAGCGTTTGGGACGAAAAGGGATATTCTTGAGCGAATGATCTGCAGGAGAACCATCAGGGGCCACATAAGCGCGCAAGAACGAAAAATCTCCTGTGTGCCGTGGCCACATCCAGTTGTCCACATCGCCACCGAATTCTCCGATCGAACGAGGGGGGACATAGACAAGTCGAATATCTTTGAGGTGTGTGTAAAGGAAGAGCACATAAGACTTTCCGCTGAACATCTCAGAAACCTCAGCTCGTTTCCCTGGATTCTTTTTTTCCGTTTTCGCGACAATTTCTTTTTTTCTCTTCTCAATGGCCTTGGTCCTCTCTGCGCGGTCCATGTCCTCTTTGACTACACTAAGTACTTCTTGGGAGACATCACGGAAGGATTCAGTGATGCGAGCTGTCATCCCTTTTGCGGGGATCTCCTCTGAACGATCCTTGGCGAGAAAACCATATTTGATATAGTCATGCTCTTTGGTGCTGGCAGCTTGAACAGGCCGGTAAGCCACATGATGGTTGGTGACGATCAATCCATCGGGAGAAACAAAAGACCCTGTGGCACCCACCTGGACAACCGCATATATCAAACTCAGGTCACTTGGAGAAAAGATCTCATCAGGAGATATTTCCAGACCCTTAGCATTCAGGTTTAATTTATGTATCTCACTGATGGGCCACATCCCCTCATCTGCAAAATAAATTTGCGAGAGCAGCACAAAAAAAGTGACAAGAAAAAAAGCGACCAAACCCCGTTTTTTCATGAACCTCTCCTTTTACACGGATGGGATAGATTGTAATTCAACACTCCTAAATTATCAAATCCAAGTTTATTTGATGTTTTGGAGTTTTTGAAGAGCACGTTGAACATCCGGATCTGTGGAATATTGCATGAGCTTAGTCTGCGCAGCAACCATCCTCTGGCTTAAAGTATCCATTCTCAAAGCCAGATCTTCCAGCTCGGAAGGAGGAGTGGACATGTTTGTCAACTCAGGATATTTTTTTTCCATAGCTTCCATCTCCGGCCTCAACGCTGCCATCTCGTCAACAAACCTGTCAACAGCCTGTGCAAGCGCATCCGGGGTGTTGGATCTTTCCACCGCTGTGGCGTATTTCTCCATCGTCTCCAGATACTTGATCGTTACCCGTTTGGCATCAGCATATTTGCTGTTTCCACAGTTTATCATGCCCAGAACACATATCGCACAGGCGATCAGGCAAAGAGCATTTTTTAGGGACATCTTTCCCTCCTTCGTCAATTTCAATATCTAGGATATCTAAAATCGATATGGAGTCAATCTTTTATAGGAAAAAATGTGGACTTCTAAAACGAAAACTCTCTTTGGACGACAATGTCCGGAAATACATTCCAGAACTGCTCGACTATGCCTTTGCTCTGGAGATCAAGCCC
>JBATYS010000470.1:0-18568 GCA_049674205.1 Candidatus Aminicenantaceae bacterium | reverse complement strand
TTCCTGCTGCAGATCATGAAGCCGGCTCCACCCGCAAGATCTACCACATCGACCAGTTCAGGACATGGGACCCAAAAATAGGCCTCAAATGGGAGAGGTACAAGGACGATTTTACAGGCCTTGAGATTCCTCAAGTTCCCCACACTCACGGTTACAATCACGGTGCCTTCGGTTACATGAACGACGCTCAGGTGGCCTTTGGCGAATCCACGATCGGCGCTCAAAAAAAGATGGAAAATCCCACGCCCGCGGCCAAATTCGACATCACCATGCTCACACTGATTGCTATGGAGCGGGCAAACACAGCCCGGGATGCGATCAAGATCATGGGAGAACTGGGTGAAAAACACGGGTATGGATTTACGGATACAGGAGAAATGCTTGCCATCTCCGATCCAAATGAGGTTTGGATCTTCGAGATCATGCCGGTTGGACCACTATGGACACCGGAGAGTGGAAAACCTGGAGCCATCTGGTGTGCGCAAAGAGTTCCCGATGATCACGTCAGCGTGTGTCCGAATGAATCCAGGATCGGCGAGATCGACCTTGACAATCCCGACTACTTTATGGCGTCGCCCAACGTCATTTCCTACGCTGTGGATAACGGCTACTACGACCCAGAGAGCGGCAAACCCTTCAGCTGGAAACACGCCTACTCTCCTACCGAGTACAGCGCAGCAAGCAGTAAAGGAATGCGCGGCCGTCTCTGGGCGTTTTTCAATCTCGTGGCACCATCGAAAAAATTCAGTCCGGATACACCCAACATGGATCTTCCCTTTTCGGTGAAAGCCGAGAAAAAATACTCGGTCCACGACATCATGGAGATGACCCGATATAAATTCGAGGGAACGCCTTTTGATCCCTCCAAAGGCCTACAGGGCGGTGCTTTCGCCAATCCGAACTTTCTCCCCTATGGATTTGAGCTTGAAGGCGTAAAGTACAACACTCCACGCATCATCAGCGTCAATCGTGCCGAATACGTCACCGTAACACAATGCCGAAGTGGGATGCCCAATCCCATCGGAGGGATCGTCTGGTTATGCTTCGGATCTCAAGACACCTCCTGCTATATGCCCCTCTACAACGGAATGACGGAGATCCCCAGGTCTTTCGAGATCGGCGATCACTGGCACTTTGACAGAAACTCCGCACGATGGGCGTTCGACTATGTGGACTATCACGTACAGCCTCTCTACTCCCTGGCGATTCAAGATGTTAGGGAAGCCCAAAAGAAATGGGAGCTCTCGGCTGTCGAAAAAACACCCCTCATCGATAAAGCCGCCATGGAACTCTATGAACAGGATCCGGAGAAGGCCATCAAATTCTTGACGGATTACAGTATGAACAATGCTACAAATGTCATCAATGCCTGGTGGGAGATGGGAGACCAACTGCTGGTCAGATACAATCACCTGTGGATTTACGATGCGAAGACAAGAAAAAGACTTCCCTTAAAGTTCCCCGACTGGTACCTCAAAGAGCTCATCAAATACAATCAGCTAGTTCCGGAGGAGAAAAAATAGCGAGTGCTTTTTTTTAATACAAAAGGAGGAAGATCACAAATGAAAAGGACAAAAAAAACCGACATTTTAGTATCAATTTTCTGTGCGATCGTGTTTTGTCTTTCGTTTTCTGTTTTAAATGCTCAGGAAATTCCTAAAGCTCAATATCCTGTGATGACGACATCCGCCGGTCAGAGTACAGATGTGGAAACGCTGAACATCATCACCGAGGAAGCCGGGATCAACTATGACTATTGCGACGTGCCGACTGCGGAAATACTCAATGATGGTGTGGGCATGGGAGGAAGAGAGTCGGCAGACACAGGTTTCCATGTGGAGATCCATACCGACCTGGAAAAATACCCGAATGGCACGTCGTACAAGACGATCATGTTCGCGATCGGAGCCAGCCTAAAGGGAATGGGCGCTTCGGGTCTCACCATCGAAGACGAAGAGAAGAGACTAAAAGAAGTCATCGACTATTGCAAGCAGAACAATGTTTTCATCGTCGCAGTTCATATTGGAGGCATCTCAAAAAGAGGCGCGCCTGGAGGGGACAACGAAAAAATGATCGATGCGGTCGCCCCTTTTGCCGATTACATAATCGTGGCCAAAGACAGCAACAAGGATGGGCGTTTCACGACAATTGCCAAAGACAAAAATATCCCATTGACCGAAGTAGAGTACGCTCTTGGCGTTGTGGATATCATGAAACAGATGTTCGAATAACTATCTGAAATATTCATAAAAAATGTCGATACTTATTACAAAAAATGCAACTTCAACGATCTACGCTATTCTGTCAGTAGACCAATCTGATAATTCCATTCCCGTTGCTCTCATTTTAATAATCGACATTTTTTACCCTTCGGGCGAACTGATCTCACTGCAAAGCCTTCGTTGTAGCCTACTCGCGGTAGTACACTACAGCTTCGTAGGCCACTGCCTCAACCTTTATGTTAGGGTGGGGTGGGTTGGCCTCAGCTCGTGAATAATTCAGACTAAATACGGCGATTCGCCCGGAATAAAGTTTGGCAGGGACTGGAGTACGTCAAATTAAGGAGTCAAGCGTCACGGTACTGTTTTGAGAGGGAGATCTATTTAGCAACGGAGAAAAGACATGGAGCAACAGATCGGAATTATACTGGTGATTATGGTGGTGGTTTATGCCATCGCCAAGTGGAAGAAACTTTCTGTCGAGCTCAGTATGCTCGCATCGGCTGTTGCAGGAGGCCTGGCGGGGGCATTCTTAAACACTCCCCCTATCGGCACACTGGCCCGACATATGATCGAGGGCAGCTTCACCTATCTGGACGTCATTCTCGTCTTCACCACAGCCACCATTTTTATGGCGATCGTTTCAGAATCGGGCGGGGTGAATTATGTGGTGAGAGCCACGATCAAATACTTTTACAACTTGCGGATCATTGCGCTTTTCCTTTTAATGATCATCATCCTGATCCCAGGTGCATTGACAGGAGCCGGGAGTGTGTCTTTGCTCGTTGTTGGGGCACCAACTGCACTGGCCTTGGGATACTTGGGGATATCCAAGAAAAAAGTGGCGGCCATCCTCTTTATTGTTGCGGGCTTGAGTGCAGCCGCACCGCCTGTCAACATCTGGGCCATGATCCTCTGTGCCGGGACGGCCATCCCCTACGTTGGTTTTGAGTTTCCTCTCGGCATCCCCGTCCTTCTTCTGGGAATTTTCACGATGCTTACTCTGGGATGGAAAAAGGAAGGCACTATGGATAAGCAGAAGGCTCTGGAGGATATGCCCAAAGTGCCGGAAAAAATGACATGGTGGCGTGTGTTTCTGCCATTTTTAGTCTTCTTCGGTCTCGTGGTAGCCTACAGGATTTGGCCTTTTGATATGCCCATTCTGGGATTGCCTCTGCAGTTTGTTATCGCAGCACTGGTGGCTTTGCTGGTGAGCCCTAAAAAGATCAACATCCTAGTTCTCTCAAGGGATACGGTCAAACGGCTGCTCCCGCTGCTGGCGACTATCGCCATTGTGGGATCACTCCAGCAGATCATGACGGCCACGGGTGTACGGGGGCTATTATCCTACACCGTAATCAGCATACCTCTCATTCTGCTTTTCATCTCACTGATCTTTATCATTCCGATCTCGGAGGGTGTTCTGACCTACGGAGCAGCTGCGATCTTGGGTATTCCGCTGATCTGGTATTTCGATTCGATCGGGCTCCATGCAACGGTCGCTATCGCCGGTTTGACATTACTCTGGCCCCTGGGAGATGGACTTCCGCCCACAGCCCTGATCGGCAGGTTGAGTGTGATGGTCTCAGACTACAAGGACTCCTACTGGTCGTTCCTGAAGAGCACCTGGCTACCATGGATCGTCATCACGGCCGTGGGAATCCTCATGGTGATCTATAGCTCGAAGCTTGCGTTCCTTGTTAGGTGGAGTATGTAACTCTGAAATGAGAGCTGTAAAACGTGAAATGTGATACGCAAAAACGTGAAACGTAAAAGGAGTCTGATATGCCTATAATCATGATCATCTACTACGTGATCACAGCCTACATTGTGGGCATGCTGATCTGGAACTTTATCAGAGAAAAAAAGAGCGTTGATGACATGATCCTGTATCTTGTGATCCTGGTTCCACTTGTTCTGCGGCTTTTGAGAGTCAAATAGGAGAAAGTAAGATGTCGCGTATATGGACAATTAAAATCATATTGATCATTTTATTTATCGCCATCATGATCCAATCGGGTGTCCAATTTTACGGGCACCGCCATTACCAGTTAGAGCACCTGGCGGGACCTGGAGTTACGAGAGTCGAAAAGCTGAGCAAGTACTGTGAGGGCCTTGAGGGCACGATGGCCGACACCCATGTGTTCTGGCTCGAAGGTAAAGAGGAAGGCGGGACAATGCTCATGATGTCAAACACTCATTCCAACGAGCCTGCAGCACTGTTGACAGCGCTCATTTTTCTGGAGAACGCAGTGGTCGAAAAGGGAACGCTCATCATAATTCCCCAGTTCAACAACAGTGGGAGCCGGGGCACACGTCCGGGTGATGGTTATCCTCTCTATTTTGAGATCCCGACCGAATGGGGTGCCAAAAAGTTCAGGATGGGAAACCGTGATGCAACTCCTCTCGAGCAATGGCCGGACCCGGATGTTTACATTCACTATCCTGATAAACAGCTGCTGTCTTATCTGGACATCAGAAATACAAACAGGACTTGGCCGGGACGGCCCGATGGGGCATTGATGGAGAAGGTGACTTTTGCGGCTATGGAGATTTTGAGGAACGAAAAGGTGGATCTGGCTCTGGATGTTCACGGGGCAGAGACCATGTTTCCTGTGACAAACTGTATTGTGGCGCCGGAACAATCTGTAAGGATCGCAACCATGGCTACTCTGGTGGTGAAGGCGAGGGAAGGATTTGACAACCACGTAGAATCATCGCCGCAGGGATTCAGGGGACTCTCGCATCGAGAGATCGGAGATTATTCGGATACACTGCCTTTTCTGTTGGAAGCGCCGATCCCATTCCTCGACCAGCCCACAGGCCCGAAAACCGAGGCACTTCTCCTCGATGGCAAGGATCCATTTTTACTGAGCCTGTCTAAACAGCAGAAGCTTTTTGTTCCCTATGACGAGACAGGGTGGCCGATGGGAAAGCGTGTGGGGCAGCACTGCTCGATCATCCAGGAGATCGCCACCCAGTACTCTCGAAAAAATGAGGAAAGATCCATCGTAATAAAGAACGTGCCCAGATATGCGGATGTTGTGGCGAATGGCGTTGGTTTTTACTATCACGATCCCACAAAATGGAATAAAGACAAAATCTACCTCAACTGACTCAAACATTTAATATTATCCAGTAATGGATTTAGGATTTAGGGAGATCTTATTACTGGAAGTAAGGAGGGCGTTATGATTCATTCAAGAAAGCTTTTTCTATCAATTCTGGTCATAGGATCTATCATATGGGCCATCAATTGGAATACCTCCTGTAAAAGCAAAGAGGGAGAACAAGCGTCGGACTTCGATCAAATTGTTAAAGTTCCGGATATTAAGGAGCGGGTTGGCCAGTTCGTGCCCACAAAAATCACTTATGATGAGAGCATCCTCAATGACGAACAGAGGCAGGTTCTCGACAAGCTTATCCAGGCAGCAAAACTCATCGACAACATCTTTTGGAAGCAGACATCGCATGTGGGATTGAATTGGAGGGAAACACTCGAAAAAATGGACGACCCTGCGGCGAAAGATTATCTACGCTATCTCATCATCAATTTTGGTCCATTTGACCGGTTGGATGAAAACAACCCCTTCATCGGCGCCAATCCCAAGCCTCCGGGAGCCGGTTTTTATCCGGCGGATATGACCAAGGAGTACTTTGAAGGCTACATAACAGGAAATCCTGATGTCAAAGAGGTGTTTGAGGATACATTCACGGTTATCCGGAAAAAAGGCGATCGCCTTGTGGCTGTTCCGTACAACGAAGAGTACAAGGAAGATCTGGAGCCCATCGCTCGGCTTCTGAGGGAAGCGGCAGAGATCACATCCAATCCCTCGCTCAAAAAGTATCTGAATCAGCGGGCCGAAGACCTTTTAAGCAATGATTACTACCAGAGTGATGTCGATTGGATCGATCTCAAGGACAACCTGGTGGAAATCGTGATTGGTCCGTATGAAGTCTATGAAGATGCCCTCAACGGCTATAAGGCCGCTTATGAAAGTTTTGTGTACATCAATGACTTGGAAGAGATGAAAAAGATCGAGGGTTATATAGACTACCTGGATGAGATGCAGAAGAGCCTGCCGGTGGAGCAGAAATACAAAGATCAGGACGTATCCAGATTGGAGTCGCCGCTCAATGTGGTTATCGAGGTCTTTACGGCTGGCGACACTAAAGCCGGTGTACAGACGCTTGCTTTTGTCCTTCCCAACGACGAGAGAGTTCGGGAAGAGAAGGGCACAAAAAAAGTCTTTCTTAAAAATATGATGGAAGCCAAATTCAACAAGATCTTGGTCCCGATCTCGAAAAAAGTCCTTGCGGAAGAGGATGCCCAGCATGTTTCGTTCTTTGCGTATTTTAATGAGACGACGCTTCATGAACTCTGTCATGTGTTGGGGGTGAATTATGTCACTTTTCCCGATGGATCGAGGACGACTGTCAACCGCGCCCTTCAAGAGCACTATTCAGCGATCGAAGAAAGCAAGGCCACCGTCATCGGAATCTACAATGTTGACCTTTTGATGGAGAAAGGCTGGATTCCCAGAGAAAAGGAAAGAGAAATCTACACCACATACCTGGCAGGGATGTTCAGATCCTTGAGATTTGGATTGCATGAGGCCCATGGTTTGGGCACAATCATCCAGTACAATTTTATGCGCGAGAAGGGTGCATTTGTCTACGATGAGGAGACGCAAAAATTTAGTGTCGACATGAGTAAAATCAAGGCAGCGATCAAGGAACTGGCACAGCAACTACTGATATTGGAGGGCGAAGGCAATTACGAAAAGGCCAAAGCATTTATCGAAAAGTACAGGACGGTCGAAAATATCCTGAAAAACACCATAGAGAGCCTGGAGGATATCCCTGTCGACATCGCCCCTGTGTTTGAATAAAAAAAAGGGGACTGTCACCTTTTTACAGGGGTAATCAAAAAAGGTGACAGTCCCCTTTTTTATCCTTTTCTATTCCTTCGACTGAGCTTCCTCTTCTAAGCCATAGATGTATTCCAGGAGAAGCATCACACTTTCTGCAGGAGTATCGACAAATTCCAACCCCATTTCGAACACATCGTCATCATAGAGCCGGCTCACCCATCTGACCTTGGCAGTCGCTTCGACCAATTTCCGCATTTTCGCCAGGGTCAGCTCGAGCTTCAACATTGTATCAATCGGCAACATTTTATCTGTTACAATTTTTACACCGCCAGAAGAGATATCCTTTGTCAAAGCATATACGATATTTTTGTCGTGCTGGTACTTGTCTTCGGGGAGAAGCTTAATTGCAACCTTGATTTCCTCTTCGACTCTTTTTTCCTTCCTTTTTTCGCTCATCCCTCAGGCTCCTTGTTATGTCTCCCTTATATAAAGTCGGTGTTAATGTCTATTCTGACAAAAGAATTTTATCCCTCTAATAAATTTAAAGCAATTAAAATATATATTCAAAACGTCTAGATATCAAGTTATGGAATAATCTTAAAGGACTCAGTTGAGATTAGATCAGGCTACTTGAAATCCTGGGAACTCACTTATCTCCATTATTCACTTTTTTTTAATGTAGAGTCCGCTCTCACAACAGACCGTTTGGGGGACAGTCCCTGCAGAAAAAGGGACTGTCCCCTTTTTGGACTACCCCTGGAAAAAGGTGACAGTCCCCTTTTTGGACCTTTTTGAAAGAGGCTTGACAAGTGGGGCTAAATCCGCTATAAGTCAGTTACCAAATCCCGAGGAGGTGAATGTTATTGGCGTTTATCGTTGTTGATGAAGGCGAATCTATCGAAGGCGCACTGCGGAGATTTAAGAGAAAAGTCCAACAAGAAGCGATCATCAAAGAGATCAAGAAGCACTCTGTCTACTACAAGCCAGGCGAACGTAGACGGATGAAGGATGCTCTAGCTCGCAAACGTATGCGGCGACGACTGAGAAGAGAACGAGAATTCGAATACTATTGATAACTCCTCTCCTCCCCGATTAAAAACTAACTTTTACACCGCTCTATTGAGTGGATAATTTTACCGAGCAGGAAGGATGGCGGTTTCCTCAATCCAAACAACTAAAAAACCACCTTGGCTCAAGGTCAAGCTCCCCACTCACGAGAACTACTTCTATGTGTCCAAGCTCCTGAAAGAACACGATCTACACACCATCTGTCAGAGTGCCAAATGTCCCAACGTCTCAGAATGTTGGGCCCACAAAACAGCCACTTTCCTCATCCTGGGAGACACGTGTACAAGAGCATGTGCCTTTTGTGCGGTTACAAAGGGCGAGCCATCGCCGCCTCCAAAAGAAGAGCCCGAAAGAGTCGCTGAAGCCGTCTCAAAAATGAACCTTCGCTATGTCGTTATCACTTCTGTCACGCGTGATGACATTCCTGACGGTGGCGCCTCCCAATTCGCGTCCACTTTAAAGTCCGTCAAGCAACAGAACCCCGGCATCCGTGTGGAAGTGCTTATCCCTGATTTCAACGGCAACGAAAAGGCCTTACAAACTGTCATCAGCGCCACACCGGATGTTGTCAACCACAACATCGAGGCACCGGAACCCATCTATCCCCTGATCAATCGCCCCGTCCTAAATTACAGGCGTTCGCTTAAAATCCTGGAATGGGCTAAAGCCATGGGAGCCACAACAAAATCCGGCCTCATGGTCGGCTTGGGTGAAAAAAAACATGACATCTTTCAGACATTCGCCGACTTGAAAGCCGTTTCCTGCGACCTTTTAACCATCGGACAATACCTCCAACCCTCAAGATTGAACACCCCCACAAGAAAATATTACACTCCTGAAGAATTTGCAGAGTATAAAAATATCGCACTGGAATGCGGTTTTTCTGGGGTGGAGTCAGGCCCGCTCGTGAGAAGCTCATACGGAGCCTACGGGATGTACAAAAAATTAAAAAGGACATGCTAAGATAAAATGAAGTATTTCATATTCACAGACATTCACGGTAACTTAGAAGCCTTTCTTGCAGTTTTAAAATTTGCGGGCCGACGAAAGATCGATCACTTCCTGTTTCTCGGGGATATGGTCGGATACGGTGCTTCACCGAACGAAATCATCCAAAAGATTCAGCTCCTCAAGCCGCTCTCCATCATCAGGGGAAACCACGACAAGGCTGTCTGTGAGATCGACAATGTCAAGACATTCAATCCCATTGCCGCTTCTGCCATACACTGGACCCAGCAGAATCTCAAGAAGAGCAATCTGAACTACCTCAAACGCCTCAAACAAGGCCCTCAAATCGCCAACAAGGATATCACCATCTGTCACGGAGCTCCTTTTGATGAAGACCACTACATCTTCGGTGAATTCGATGCCGCAGAGGCCTTCCTCCATATCAAAACACAGATATGCTTCTTTGGGCATACTCATTTTCCCTTCCTCTACACAGAAAAAGACCATTTCGTCGAGGGAACCTTCATTACTGGAAACTCGAGCGAGATCAAGATCGAAAAGGACGTCAGATACTTGATCAATCCCGGATCAGTGGGCCAGCCGCGGGATAGGAATACCCGGGCTTCCTGTGCTATCTACGACAGCAAACAGAAGAAGATCAATTTCTACCGGATCGAATACAACATCGGAGAAGCCCAGAAAAAGATCATTGAGGCCGACCTTCCGGCCGCACTGGCGGAAAGACTGGGACTGGGAATCTAACGGTATCATCCTAGACTTAGACAAAATCTCTATACCTCCCCCCACTTAAACTTCTGGCTAAACTGAATTATTCACGAGTCGAGGTCGCTGCAAAGGCGAGGCAAGCAGCCCACGAAGCTGTAGTGAACTACCGCGAGTGAGCTACAATGAAGGCTTTGTAGTGAAATCGGCTCGCCCGTAGGGTAAAAGAAGCTGACAATAATAATTTGAATGTTCTTTGATATTAAATGTTGTTTAAATAAATATTTGTCAGCTTCTTTTATGAATAATTCAGGTTAAGTTTTTGGGTTGGCATAACAGTACAGGCAACAGTGCGGGCAAAACTGTGTATAGCTCCCGATATCCACGGACTCGGTACAAAGGCATTCTTTGCGCTGCGTCCTGTCTTTTTTCGTTGAAACAGGCGCTTGATCCGGATGGAGTTTCTGGAGGAGGGCCCCATCAATGCAGGAGGAAGGCGCAATATCGGAGGCTTCACTCATAGATGCCTGGCTGCAGAGGTGAAGATCGATCTCATAATTCTTAGCGACTTGGTGTAAATACCTTGCGTCCTTCACTTTTTTTCCGGGTGGCGGATCCATATAGACGAAATTCTTTTTGGTTGCTCTTCTTTTCGCTTTGTCGTACCACTGGGTGAAGCTGAAACGAACATCCTGAATACCTTTGTCATAGAGGATCGGTGCAAGCTCCTCAAAATAGTGGAGGTTCGTCATATCCTGGTCATCCATTCGCCAGTAGATGATCGGGTCGAATCGAACGGACACTCTTCGAGTTATCCCCACAATTTCGATCAAGCTGTCCAACTGAGAAAGGGCGACTGTCGGGTGAGGTACGCTCTGTTCGATGAAACTCCCTCCCAGTCCCGTTATCGTGAAGTGGAGGTAAAGCTGGTCGTATTTTCGGAATTCATCTCTTAGCCCGGAATTATTATCAATGAGGTTCGCAAAATTTTTCGACCACAGAACAATCGTGTGTACATTTTGAGGGTTCAGATCCACTGTGTAGGTGTGACCTGAAGGACCGAAGACTTTTGCTTCCTCCATGTTTATGGCCGATGCAAGCAATTCAGGGAAAAAAGCGATCAGATCTGTTCTTCGCGAGGCACTTATAATCTTTTTCATGGCACCTTGACACAAGCTCTCTTAGAAATTAGTATTTTAGCTGATAACTTTAAGGTCAAGCAATGGCTGTCTTCAGAGCAGAGAATCTCAAAAAGAGTTACGGGCAACGTCTTGTCGTTAAAGGTATCGATATCGCGGTCAACACCGGTGAGATCATAGCCCTCTTGGGACGGAACGGCGCAGGAAAAACAACAACCTTCCAGATGATGGTGGGACTGATCAAGCCCGACAGCGGGACCATCTATTTGGATGGAACAGACATCTCGAAGCACACAAGCAATCAACGCGCCGACGAAGGGATCACCTATCTCCCTCAGGAAAACTCTGTTTTTCTCAAAACAACGGTAGAGAAAAACCTCAAGATGATCCTCGAGCTCAAAAGATACAAAAAAGACGAAGTGACGACAATAACGGATCAGCTCCTCGAAGAGCTGGGACTCCAATCGTTGAGAACACAACCGGCTTTCAGTCTCTCTGGGGGGGAAAGACGCCGGCTCGAGATCTGCCGTGCCCTTGTCCTCAATCCCAAATTCCTGCTTCTGGATGAACCTTTCACTGGAATCGATCCTTTGACGATTGTAGAGATCCAGAGAATCCTCCTGAGCTTGAAAAAGAAGGACATCGGCATCATCCTTTCCGACCACAATGTCCGTGACACCCTAAAAATAGCGAACAACGGTTACATTATTGACCACGGAGAAATCCTGATCAAGGGGAATTCCCAGCAGATAGCCTCCGATGAAAAGGCAAAAGAGAGATTTCTAGGGGAAAATTTTAAGCTGGGTGATGAGGTCTCAGACTACGGCTCTTCAGAGAAGAGGTGATCGCCCAAAGTCTCTCCCAGAAAAAAAAGAAACAGGAAAAAATAGATAACCAACAGGGCAACAAGAAACACGAGCGTTTGCACTGTAGATGTTGTGAGCAGCTGAAAGAATCTGATTCCTACAACGCGAGACGCAAGCCATAAGGCCACCAGCCAAACTCCAACAATAATGAGCACATCAAAGATCCTCGACTTGATCCATGGAGAAAAAGCCACATCCGGTTTTCTGGGCCGGCGCTTTTTTTTCTTTGCCGATGTGGACTCGAACAGGCCCCGGCTAAAGGGAAGATTCTGTTGATCCACTCCTTCGGGTAATCCCATTCCTGTATCGGCAACGTGAACGGCTTCCCTTTCCCTGGCTTCTCCATCCTCGAAGGGGATCTCTTTATCAGGTTCCTCGGGCTTTTCTGGTTTCACAGGTTCCTCTAGTATTTCTTCTTCGAAGGATTCCTCAAAAACAGCAGCATCCTTAATGTCATCGACTTCTTCACCTTCTTCAGACTCGATGGGCTCTCCACCAAACTTTTCTTCCTCCTCGAAAGGAGCTTCCGATGCTGTGCCCTCCCTCATACTCTTAGCCCAGGGTGGCAGTTCGCCTGTTTCCTCGTAATATTTCTTCGTTCTCTCGCGTTCTTCCTTCAGGGAATCGAGGAATTTTTCGATCTCTTCCCTTTCTTTTTCAGCAGGATCTACCATTCCCTCCAGGTCTGCAGTCCTGAAATCAGCAGATTCATCTTGAGCGGCTTTCTCTTCAGCTTCTTCTTCCGCTTCTTCCTCTGTTTTGAGAGAGAGTTCCTCTTTCGGCTCTAATAGTTCTTCGCTTGGAGGCTCTTCAGTGGCGGCTTCTTGCATATATACAGGTAATTGCTCTTTTTCTTCCTCCGTAATTTCCTCTTCATCGGGTTTCGCTTCAGTCTCTGTTTCGGGTTCTGCGGCTTCACTCTCAGCCGCCTCAGCTTCATCCTCAACGAGTTCAGCTTCTTCCTTTTTAGTCACTTCCGCAGCTTTTTTCTTTCCTCTCTTCCCCTTTGTCGATTGACTGTTCCCTTTTTCCGGATCCTGCTTTTCTGGAGGCTCTGTGTCCTCTTCATTCACGTCAATGATCTTTTCGCCCGGGATCTCTTCTTCGACAAACTCGTCTTCAGGAAATATGAGTTGAGTCCCGCAGTTAGAGCAGTATTCCGACCCCTCATCAATAATTGCTTTGCAGTATGGGCAGCGTCTGATTGCCATGAGTTATTTATAATTGGAAACTCAAATAATGTCAATCGAACTTCAATTTTTTCTGTAGGGACCCTTCCCGAAGAAAAAGGTGACAGTCCCCTTTTTTCTGGGATAAACAGCAAGGCCGCCTGTCCCCTTTTTAAATGTAGGGACCGTTCCCCGAACTGTCCAGTAAGTTATCCCGGATTTCCTCTAGGCTTTCTCTTCAACCGGTTTCACTTCCGGACGAAACACCAGCCAAATAAGCAAGCTTATCGGCCAATTCATGAATAAGATCAGGAGCACCACAAGCCAACCAGGCTTACCACGCTTCTCTGCGTCCTTATATGCCCATATGAGACTCCAGACCAACAAACCCAGTATAACAATCATGAAAGGAATTATGAAAAAGATCCAAACAAAAGTTTCCATTTATATCTCCTTTGATTCTTTTGCTTCTTTATTTCTAAATATCTCCTTAATCTATATATATTTACGCACAGAAAATCAATTTTATTCACAATTGGGACCGCAAAACCTAAATTTATTAATAGGATGCGACAGTTTAGATTGGACAATCAGAGGACAATTCTGACTTACTCCTTCAAAAGCCCCATCCCCATTGACAATCGACTTTAAATCGACTAAAAATACACTTGGCTGGGCGATTAACTCAGTGGAAGAGTGCTACCTTCACACGGTAGAAGTCACAGGTTCAAATCCTGTATCGCCCACCATCTAATTTATTTATTATCTTTAACTTAATAGATTATCCTCCCCAGCTAATAAGTAAGTGTGACCATAACTGTGCCCATTTTCGGGGAGGGCAACCTGGAAACCACGTGATACAGGTGCTTGTCGCTTAGGTGTGCGTAGATCTCCGTCGTCTCGATCGACTTGTGTCCCAGCAGCTTCTGAATCGCCCTAATGTTCCCCGATCTCACCATCAAATAACTCGCAAGGGTGTGTCCGATTCATTCGACGACGTACAATCTTCAATCTTTGCGCCATCCAAGAAAGAGGGGCAATCGGGGGTTACCAAGCATGAGAAGTCATAGTGCGAACCAAATCGTAAAAACCATTCCCACTGCCACCACAAGCCCGACGATGGCCCACGCGCGCATCTGTGCCAGCGCCCTGTCCACATTAGCGATAGGACGGCTATCTGCACCTTTCTGGTAGGTAAATGTGAAGACAAAGGCGGGAACCAGCAGCAGGTAGCGAATCACTGTCAGAACGGTTTCTAGATGTGGAAGCAAGATGGCTCCGCCCCCAAAAAGCGATGCTGCAAGAAACTGCCAGCCCCACATCAGGCTGATGGCAGTATTCGGATGAATAAAAAGGCTGGTACGCCACATTCGCTTGATGTAGCCCCACTTGGAGTAATCGGCAGATAGGGGCATATCGGTAAAAACCAGTGTGCCGAGCCACAACGCACCCATGACAATGGAGCTAATAACTGATC
This sequence comes from Candidatus Aminicenantaceae bacterium, assembly GCA_049674205.1. GTDB lineage: Bacteria > Acidobacteriota > Aminicenantia > Aminicenantales > Aminicenantaceae > WTAW01. Next base: position 4,085 of record JBATYS010000470.1, on the reverse strand, counting down.
CCCAGGTCGCAAAGGTCGAATTGCCGATAAGCGTCAATATACCGACCAGAGCAAAGAATCCTAATCCACCCCATTCCATCCAGGTAGGCTTGTCAAACACACGGCGGTAGATGACTATGAACAGCGCCAACAGGAACGGGAGGCCGATGCTCATCCACGGACTTACATTAGGGATGGAAAATGTAATCCAGTAAAGTATCCACGGGATAAAGGCCACCATCATCCAGGTCATACCGGTGAGCGCTATTGGACCAGCAGGACGCTGGTCTGGCGGGGCTGCGTAGGCCGATACTCCGTCGGATGTGCTTTCGAGAGTCTTGAACAGTGTATCCATCTGCATAAGCAGACTAAAGTCGCCTTGTACCTGGTACAACCCCTGCATCAGCGTACCCTGAGCATCCAACTCCCCGCGGCTGATCTTCAACCAGACATCGGATGGAGTGGCGATGGTCAGCGTGGGAGCCTCGGCAGTGCCCAAGTGAAACGTACAGTCGCCCTTGGCGATACGCAGGTAATAGCTACCGGGTTCCGCTCCGGTCACGTTGAATTGAAGCGTGGCGTCCATATCACCCGCTGCCGCGGCGTCAAAGTTCAACGTCATCCCTTCGAACATTTGACGTAGGGTGAGATTCACAGGTTTTGCCATATTAGACCTCCTGGGAGCCAGACTTCCAGAAACTGCGCCAGAGTAGCGAAATCAAGGCATGTGGCCAAGGCTTGGCAGGCCTTTCTCATTATCTATTGCGCAATCGCTAGCGAGTACTAAACAGGCTATTCAGCTTCATCAGCAGGCTAAAGTCACCGGACGCTTTGTACTTCTGCTCCATGAATGCCTGTTGCCCGTCCAACTTACCCGTGCTGATTGCCACCCACACTTCAGATGGAGTCTCGATAGTCAGTTTGGGCGATGCAGGCACTCCCTCGTGGAAGGTACAAGTCCCTTTGGCAATCTCCAGATAGTAGTCGCCCGGCTCCTCGCCAGTCACCTTGTAATAAATGTCAGCCACTATGTCCCCTGCTGCCTCGGCATTGAAGGTTGTGGGCATGCCGGCAATAATCTCTCGGCATATCAATTCCTGCTTAGCGAACTTGTTAGCCTCCATTGTGTCCTCCTTTGTTTGTGATTTGGCAAGAATAGGATATGATTTCCATCCCGTAAGAAAGTTAGCAGTCCCAAAGCCTGATAGTATAGCGGGTTGTGTCCCCCCACCCCAGGTGCTCGCTCCTGTCAGGTACAGGCCTTCGATGGGTGTTTTGATTTGCAGTCTGTTTTCACCTGCCTGGTCTGGAGTTAAGGCAACATCGTACCACGCACCCTCACTGCTCAGGGTATATCTTTCGTAGGTCATCGGGGTATCAACCTCTCTGGTCACGATATGCTGCGATAGGTTAGGGATTACTTTTTCCGCAGCTTTAATAAGCCTATCGGCAAGTTCCTCTTTGAGCCTTTTGTATTCCTCCCCCCTTTTTCCCTCTTCAGTCATCCAATCATTTTTGTAATGGTAGGGGGCTAGCAATAATATGTGAAGGCAATGCTGTCCTGGAGGGGCCAGGCTGGGGTCGCCAAGGGAGGGTACCGAGAGTCCAAAAAATCCCATTTTGTCTATATCAGTGATTATCTCGTTCTTCTCAAGGGCGATGAACGCCGCGTCTGTATTATAGGAGGGATAATGAAAGATGGTGCCATACTTCAAATCCAAATTGGTTAGGTCCATGTCAACGCCGAGATGAACTACAAAACCGGATTTCGACATTTTGAGGTTCTTAATCCTCTGGGCAAAGCCTTTCTCCAGATGCTCCTCTCCCACAAGCCTTAGAAAGGTGAGCTTGGTGTCGGCATTGGATATGATATGCTTTGTTTTGATCTGTGTGCCATCCTGGAGCGTCACCCCAACCGCTTTTCCGCCCTCAATGATTATCTTGGTGACCTGTGTCCTCAGTGAAAGTGTGCCTCCATCCCTCTTCAATCCATTGGCAAAGGCATCGGCCAGTTTTTGATACCCTCCTCTGGGGGAATAGGCTCCATCATGAAAGCTCATGAGGGTAATTGCAAGGGAAACGGCATCCACCCTTGATGAGGGGAGACCACGATAGCCCCAGGCGCTGGACAGGATTGCCTTTAGCTTTGAATCGCTGAGGTAATCATCCAGTAAATTCTGGAAGGTCTTGTTTCTATACCTGGAGATGGTAGGGGTATCGTCCCAACCATGAGTCTCAAGCCATATCTTCTCCAACGTTTCAAAATAGTCATGGATTCCAGACTCGTTGGGGAAGAGTTGCGAAAGCTCTCTTTCATACCTTTCCACATCAACCGGGACTCTTATTGTGTGTTCAGGATAGATATACTTCCAAAATGGGTCTTTCTCTATAAACTCGATGTCCTTAGTTAATCCCAGGTACGAGATTATCTTGCCCACATCACCATCCGGGCCGCAGCTCCCGGTGCACTCGGGGATACTGAAGGTGAATCCCTTCCTGACAAAGGAGGTGCAATATCCCCCCGGTCGGGCATGTCTTTCCAACACTAGGGTGCTCCACCCTTCCTTTGCCAGTGTGGCGCCACAGACTAGACCGCCGAGACCGGCACCGATCACGATAGCATCGTATTCCTTTTCCATTCTAGATCCTCCTTCTTTTTAATCCAGGATTTTCTATATCAGGTTTTATTAGTGTACTATGCAAGTTACTCGCTGTCACTATAACGCATCATCTTTGACCGATTTACGGCAAAGTGTTTTAAAAGGACTTCCTATCTCGCTGGCAGAGGCAAAGACAACCCTCCGGTCTATCTTTGCTCTCTTCTTATTATCTCCGCTTCTTTTTCTATAGCGGCTTTATCCGATTTTCCATCAAAGACGAAAACCCCCAGGAAGTGGAAAAGTATGCCGATGCCCCAGCCACCTAAAGGAAAGATAAACCACGGGAACCCTCCGTCAGCTGCAAACGTCCATATGAGCACCAGCAGGATGTTCACCAAAATGTAAACGGTAAGGTGTATGTAGAAGCCCTTCTTTGCTTCTACTCTTTTCTTCGCCTGTTCATAGATTTGCTCTTCTGACATACTGGTTGTCATTGTGGCACGTCCTTATTTATTCCATAGAATCCATTATTAACTGATTAATCAACGGACATCGACCTGTTGACCCGCCCCCCATTGTACCGCCTCCTGATTAAGCTTTTCAAGTCCTGGGAGGGGTTTCGGTGCTCGCACAATCCCACAGCTCAATAACACCATCGTTGCTCCCAACGGGGTGCTCCATGACTCAACCTAAAGCCGAGATGAAACGAATGAATAACTTAAAAAACCTTCGATGTTATTTATGCTTGTCCTTATAAACGGAGACAAACCAAAGCACCCCGATTCCCATGAAGAATAGCCCTAATCCACCTAAAAGATAAAACACTATTTGAGTTGCCGATAATGCGTTTCCCATTCCATTCTCCTTCTGATTATTTTAATATTTAAAAATTTTATATCGGAGCTCTAAGAGAAATCAATATTAGGTGGAACAAAAGCCTGTCCAGCATTCGGACTGGTTTGAGTTGTCTGCAATTATAAAAAAAATACTGGCTCCTTTCGCTCTTTATACAGTTTATTCAGTTGTATTGCAGCGTCTTTGACTAGACCGGTTTTCATTGTTCTGGCGTTTTGTGGACAGTTCTTGATGCAGGCACAACACATGATGTATTTTTTTGTTATCCACCATATAACTTAAATTTTTTCAGCCTCAACAATACAATAAAATGGTTCGATATCAAGTTTCTCACCGAATTGAATATATTCTGTCATTTTCAATCCACATTCTTTTAAGAATGATTCAACTGCTGCTTTAGGATCATCTGACATATCTATACCAAATTTCGGAGGCTCTCCCATTTTTTCTATTATGCTCAAAAACATTTTAGCTGCTTTTGAATATTCACCTGAACTAAATACTTCGGAATAAAAGTCTTGAGCGATGATACTTCCGTCTACACACAAATCAGCCATTTCCCTAAGATTTTCTTTGACAATATCAGCTTCTAAATACAAAGAAACACTTTGCCAAAGGAACAAAGTCTTTTTTGTTTTGTCAAAACCAGCT
>JBATYS010000469.1:0-10894 GCA_049674205.1 Candidatus Aminicenantaceae bacterium | reverse complement strand
AATAAACATTCGATTCCTCAGGGCCTTAGAAGAAGACCAATTCGATGTCCTCCCAGGAAAATTTTTCACGAGAGGTATCATCCGGGGATACGCTAAATATTTGGGATTGGAAGAAGAAAGCGTCTTGAACAAATACCACGACGCCCTACAAATCCTCGACAAGAACGAAAAAGAAGAGGAAAAGACTTTCTCCAAGGGCTCCCCGATAAATATCCAGAATGTGATCCGGATCGCCGCCTTCGGCGCGATTGTCATCGCTGTCTTAGTGGCACTTTTCTTCATTTTCCGGGGTGAAGAAGCTCCTCCTCCGATCCAACCTCCCCCTACAGAAACCACACCTCAAAGAGAGGTAATCCTGCCACCCACCGAAACTGAGCCTATAGAGGAAATCGAGGAGGATATTCAAGAGCTGAATTTGGATGTCGCTTTTCATCTCGAAACATGGATTCAAATTTATGCCGATGGCGAACTGATCTACGAAGGTATCAAGTTACCCAGAGGAAAACTTCAGGTTATCGCACGTGAGGAACTCGTGATCGATGTAGGAAATGCAGGAGGGCTCACTTACACGCTGAACAACCAGAGAGGAAAGCCTTTCGGACCGCAGGGAGCTGTGAGAAAAAATATTCGGATCACTTTGGATAACTTTGATGATTTTATCGGTGAATCAGATAATAACGATCAAGTAACATAGGTTATAAAGCCAGAATATGCCGCAGGGAAATGGCTTTCAAACCGCAGATAATAAGATAAAGATGGAAGAGACAAAGAGAAAAGGTCCTCGCGTATTAGGGGCTATCATGGTCACTCTGATCATCCTTTTCTTTGTCGCTCAATTCTTCCTCCGCGAAGCCCAACAATTCTCTCCCACTTCCGTCACTAACGTGCTCCTCCTCTCCCTTCAGATCATTGTGTTTCTCCTTTTTCTCATCCTCCTGTTCGTTTTTGCCCGGAGTTTGATAAAACTCTATCTTGAGAGAAAGCGAAAAGTCGCTGGAGCCCATTTCAAAACAAAGCTTTTAATGTTCTTCATCTCTCTCTCCCTCATTCCCACTCTGTTGCTCTTCCTCTTTTCCAGTGACCTGATCAGCAGGAACATCGAACAGTGGTTTCGAACACCGATTGATACGATCTTGGACGACACAAAAAGCCTCGCTGACGGCTTTTATCTCAACAGTGAAGAAGTCACCCTGCACTATGCCCAACAGATGAGTCAGGCCATACAAGAGCAGAATCTCATCAACATGGAATCCCGGCGGCCCATTATGGAATTTGTCCGCGCCAAGCTGAAAGAGTACAGGCTCGATGAGATCGGAATTTATTTGGGTGATGAGGAATTGTTCTCCTATCTCAACCCGGATCTGCCACTCCAGGATTATCAGGACCTGACATTAAACCTTGTGCGAAGAGCTCAGCTCGGGGAACAGATCAAGCGGATCGATTCGATGGGCAACGGAGAGATGATCCGAAGAGGAGTATCCATTAGCATCCCGGATGTGGGAAATCTGCTCGTTGTGACAGGGAAATTTCTTCCCCAAAACTATGCCCAGCGCATCAACAACATCACGGCTTATGTTCAGAGATACAGTCAGCTCAAGATCCAGAAAAATCCAGTAAAAACTTTTTATCTGATCACGCTGATCTTTGTAACATTGCTCATCATCTTTGCCGCAAGCTGGATCGGATTTCAACTCGCTAAAGGGATAACCGTTCCCATCGAAAAATTGGCAGAGGCGACCAAAGAGGTTTCTAGAGGGAACCTGAACGTCAAGGTGGAGACTCCGGCATCTGACGAACTGGGTATCCTCATCGACTCCTTCAATCAAATGACCTCCGATTTGAAAGAAAGCCAGCACAGCATCGCACAAACGACATCAGAGTTGGCAGCACGAAAACAGTATATCGAAACCATCTTGAACAACATCACCACAGGAGTCATCACGCTCAATGCCGGGGGTACCATCACTACCATCAATCCATCGGCACGCGAAATGCTAGGATTGAAGGAGAAGAACCTTGTCGGAAAAAACTATATTGATGTTCTCGCCGACCCAGAATACACAGAGATCTTGGAGAACATCCAGAGAGGTCTCAAGAAAAAATACCATCTCTCTGACAAGGAAATAAAGATCAGCATCAATGAACAGAGTGCCATCTTCGGGTTGACGCTTTCTCCTCTTAAACAATCAAACCAAGAGTTTTCCGGTATGATCGTGGTCCTTGAAAATTTGACCCAATTAATTAAGGCGCAAAAAGTTGTGGCATGGAAAGAAGTCGCACAGCGTGTGGCACATGAAATAAAAAACCCGCTAACACCGATCCAGTTGTCTGCAGAGCGCATCCTCAAGAACCTCACAAAAAATGACACAGGAAGCACAAACATCATTAAAGAAGGGGCCAACACGATCGTCCAAGAGGCGGGGACGATCAAATCACTCGTGGATGAGTTCTCCACTTTTGCCCGTCTGCCTTCTATCCGGCTCCAAGCAGCTGACATCCATGATGTTATCAATCACACCATTTCGCTTTTTGAGGGGATCTTCTCCGATATCGATTTTGATACGTCTTACTCACCGGATGTTCCATCGTCGATCCAAATCGATCCGGAACAGATGAAACGTGTTTTTATCAATCTTTTCGATAACGCGATCGATGCTATGAACAAAAAGGGAAATATCAACATCAACACATCATTTGATCGTGAACATCAGAACGTCCGTGTGGAAGTATCCGATACGGGTCCAGGAATCTCCAAAAAAGACAAGGAGAAGCTTTTCCTGCCACATTTTTCAACCAAGTCAAAGGGGTCAGGACTGGGTTTAGCGATCGTGAATCAGATCATCAGCGAACACGACGGTGCCATAGACACCGAGAACAATAAGCCTTTTGGAGCTAAATTCATCATACAGATACCAGCATGATCAAAGACAAAATTCTCGTCATCGATGACGAGGCAGGAATCAGGTCCTCACTCAAGGGGATCCTAGAGGACGAGAACTATCTCGTCAAAACAGCAGATACCGGAGAGAAAGGCCTCAACCTGTTAAAAGGGGATAATTTCGGGCTCGTTTTTCTGGACATACTGCTTCCCGAGATGAACGGAATCGAAGTTCTAGAAAACATAAAAAACGCGGAGGATAACACACAAGTCATCATCATCACTGCACACGGATCGATCGACATGGCCGTCAAGGCGACAAAACTGGGCGCATTTGATTTCCTCGAAAAACCCCTAACCCTAGAAAAAGTTGTATTGACTGCAAAAAATGCGCTGAAGCAGAAAGAATTAGAGGAAGAAAACATTCAATTCCGCGAACGGATCAGAGCTAAATATGAGCTAATAGGAGAGAGTGCTGCCATCCAAAAGCTCAGAGAAAAAACAAAGACTGCCGCACCGACAGATGGGAGAATTCTCATTTACGGAGAAAACGGAACCGGAAAAGAACTCGTCGCTCAGCTGATCCACCAGGAAAGCCCTCGAAAAAACAAGCGGTTTATCCAGATCAATTCCGCGGCTATTCCTGATAATTTGATCGAGATCGAGTTGTTCGGCTATGTCAGAGGGGCCCTGCCCAATGCCGTTAAAGACAAAAAAGGGAAGTTGCTCCTCGCTGACGGGGGCACGCTTTTTTTGGACGAGATCGGAGACATGAGCCTGAAGACGCAGGCTAAGCTGGTGAGGGTGATCGAAGAGCAAAGGTATGAGCCAATAGGATCGACAGAGTCCATCTCCATCGACACACGGCTAATAGCAGCCACTGATAAAAACTTGATGCAGCTTATCGCAAAGAACAAATTCAGGGAAGATCTTTACTTCAAGCTGAACGTGATCCCCCTGTACATTCCACCTTTAAGGGAACGAAAAAATGATATTCCCCTGTTGATCAACTACTTTCTAAAGTACTTCACAGAGGAAACGGGAAAAAATCAAAAAACCATGAGCGCAGAAGCCACAGAAGCTTTTATCAACTATTCCTGGCCTGGCAATGTCAGTGAGCTCATCAACGTGATCGAACGGTTTGTCATCATGATCAAAGAGGATGAGATCAGAGCCAATCACCTTTCCCTCCTCGTGGAGCCCATCGAATCCCAGATAGCGCCCAGTCTTACTGAAACAAAATCATTGGAGAATGCCACAGCACAATTCGAAAAAGAATATGTTCACCAAGCGTTGATCAAGAACAAATGGGATCTCACAAAAACGGCTGATGAACTCAGGATCGACCGCAAGAGATTGAATAAAAAAATCATAGATTTTGGCATCACCTTCCTGGGCTAAATCATCTCTTTTCTTTTTTTAAATGCAATTTGAATTTTAATTTGGCACTGATATAATAGAGGAAATTTTTCACCTGAATTACTCATAATATGGGCCGACATTTCGTATCTGCGGCAACCTCGGCTCATGAATAATCCAGGTTAAGGACAGGCGATGGAAGCACAGTTCTTAAACATTTTAACAGATATCCGAAATTTCATTTGGGGAACGCCATTGCTAGTGCTGCTCGTGGGCACGGGGATTTTTCTGACGATCCGTCTGAAAGGCCTTCAGTTCAGAGGGCTCGTTTACTCTCTCTATCTAGCCTTCATTCAGCGTAAAGAGGATGATAAGGAAGCGGGAGATATTTCTCATTTCCAGGCCCTTATGACGGCATTGGCTGCGACAGTGGGAACGGGGAACATTGCTGGAGTGGCCACAGCCATTGTAGCAGGAGGACCGGGAGCGCTCTTCTGGATGTGGGTCACAGGCCTCTTTGGGATGGCGACCAAATACGCTGAGGCAGTACTCGCCATCAAATACAGGGAAAAAGACGAATTCGGGACCATGAGCGGCGGACCTATGTACTATATATCCAAAGGTCTGGGCATAAAGTGGCTGGGCGTGCTTTTTGCCATTTTCGCTGCGGTCGCCGCATTCGGTATCGGCAATATGGTCCAATCCAATTCTGTGGCCGAGGCGGTGAAGATCTCCCTCAATATTCCCCACTACATAACTGGAATCGTTTTGGCGCTCTTTACAGCCATGGTCGTCCTCGGCGGTATCAAGAGCATCGCCCGAGTCACCCAAGTTCTCGTCCCCGTTATGATCGTCATCTATTTTATTGGGGCTTTGATCATTCTGATGCTCAAGATCTCCGTCATTCCCGGTATCTTTGCTCAAATATTCAAGTCCGCCTTTACACCCACAGCTGCATTGGGTGGATTCATGGGCGCCACATTACGCGAGACCATGAGAGAGGGCGTCGCCAGAGGAGTGTTCTCCAATGAATCTGGCTTGGGCTCGGCTCCTATCGCCGCAGCAGCGGCGAAAACACCCAACCCCGTCAAACAAGCGCTTGTCTCCATGACACAGACTTTTATCGATACTCTTGTGGTTTGTACGATGACGGGCCTTGTGATTCTCTCTAGTGGCATGTGGACCATGGATAAAACTGGAGCCGAACTCACGACTCTGTCCTTCAGAGAATCCTTACCTGGCGGGATCGGTGAATTTGTGGTGACCTTCGGCCTTATCTTTTTCGCATATTCGACTATCCTCGGTTGGTGCTATTACGGAGAAAAATCCATCGAGTATCTTTTTAAAGAACGGGCTGTCAAGATCTACCGAATCGTGTTTGTGATCTTTGTGGCGGTGGGTACCATGCTGAAGCTGCAAACCGTCTGGACTCTTGCAGACATTATGAACGGGCTCATGGCTTTTCCCAACCTGGTGGGCTTGATCGGGCTCAGTTCGATCATCGTTGCGGAGACTAATAAACATTTCTACAAAACCAAATAGTCTGAATTATTCATAAAAGATTCTGACAAATTAATATCCAAATACTTAAAAAAAATTCAATATCTTATTGTCAGAATCTTTTACCCTACGGGCGCCGACCCAACCTAACCCGCCGATCTCACTACAAAGCCTTCGTTGTAGCTCACTCGCGGTAGTCTACTACAGCTTCGTGAGCCACTGCCTCCACCTTATTGTAAGGGTGGGGTGGGTTGGCCTCGGCTCGTGAATAATCCAGGATGTGTTTATCGTCAACTTAAATAAGAATCTATTCTTATATCCACTTGGATAATAAGTAGGAGCAACACAAATCCTGAAGACAAATTGTCTGTAATTCAGATTTACTGTCGCCAAAAAGTATGATAAGGTGTAGGGCGAAAAAGGTAAGGCAAAACAATGAAAGTTCAATCTCAGAGGATCGTTATCAGCTCCGCACGAAAATTTATCAACATGGGAGCTCTGACGCGTCTCTGGAATCTCATTAAAAACTTCCACGCGGCTGATATCGCCGTCCTCATGAATCATCTGATCTCCAGGGAACGGCTGATCCTTTTCAATGTGATCTACGAGAAAGGAAAAGACAAAGCCGCCGAAGTTTTGAGTGAGCTCGACCCTGAAGATGTGATCCAGATCGTGGAAGCGCTTCCTTTAGAACAGATCGTTGACTTAATGCAGATGATGCCCTCCGATGACGTGGCTCCCATCATTGAGCTTCTTCCTGAGGAATTGAAAGATTCTGTGCTCACCCTCATGGAACAGAAGCCTACCGAAGAAGTCATGGGACTTCTTCATCATGGAGAGGAGACAGCCGGTCGGATCATGTCCCCCAATTTCTACGCTCTGAACGAAAACACGAATATCTCTGATGCCATTACAGCCATGCAGCTGGAAGGGGACGTGGAATCGGCATTCTACCTGTATGTAGTCGATGATCAAGACCACCTGAAGGGGGTTGTCTCCTTGAGACAGCTGTTGTTCGCGCGGCCGAATACTCCTCTCAAAAACATCATGACCACTGGTGTCATAAGCGTCCATACGGAAACGGACCAGGAAGAGGTGGCCCGAAACGTTGCCGACTATAACCTGGTGGCTATCCCTGTCGTCGATGCAGAAAACATCCTGGTCGGAGTGGTCACAGTCGATGACGTGATCGATGTCATAGAGCAGGAAACCACCGAGGACATCTACAAGATGGTGTCTTTGGATACATCCGACAGAATTCAGGACAGCCCTTGGACCTCGATCAAAAAAAGGCTGCCATTTCTTCTCTTGAGCCTGTTGACAGCTTCGGTGGCACCATGGGTTGTCAGTCATTTCAGGGGAAGCATACAGCAAGCCGTCACTCTGGCTGTTTTTATGCCTCTAGTGGCAGCTCTCGGGGGGATTGCAGGAAACCAGACCATCGCCATCATCGTGAGGGAGCTTGCCATAGGCCAGATCGAATGGATCTCGGCGAGGAAGGCTCTGTTCAAAGAAATCCTCGTCGGAATCGGCAATGGTGTCGTGATAGGTACAGTTCTGGGCGGCATCTCATATTTACTGATCCGGAATCTCTACCTGGGGCTCGTTTTGGGGTTGGCGGTCATCATCAACCTTTTTGTTGCGGCTCTGGTTGGGACCATCATTCCCCTGTTTTTGAAATTGATCAAACTGGATCCTGCCCTGGGTTCGGTCAATCTTCTCACCATGTGCACAGACTCCATAGGCTTCGCTGTTTTTCTCGGGCTTGGAACCGTCTTCCTCCAACACCTCACCTGAAGCTCTTATGGCCCGCAAACAATCAGAATCCATCGTTTTGAGATCCTTTGATATCGGTGAACAGGATAAGATCATCATCTTCTTTGCCAAAGATGTCGGCATCTTCAAGGGGGTCGCAAAAGGCGCGCGGAAATTCGGGAACAGGTTCGGAAGCACCTTGGAATCCATGTCCCACGTCAATGTTTTCTACTATGAGAAAGAAAACAGAGAATTGGTCACTGTGAGTAATTGTGATCTTATCGAATCCTTCTTTGACACACAGAACGATCTGGACACTTCATTCACACTGAGCTATTTCGCCGAGCTGATCGAGGAATTTTTTCCCCTCCGGTCTAAAGACGATACGTTGTTCCGGCTGCTCCTTTCGGCGCTCCAATCGTTCAAAGCCGGAGCTGACCTTGACCTCACAAGCGCCTATTTTGAAGCCTGGTTCCTCAAACTCAGCGGGATTCTCCCTGATTTCAAGAGGTGTAAAAAGTGTAGGGAAGCGATCTCTTCGGTGAGTTGGCTCGCCCATAACAAAGACGGCGTCTTCTGTGATCGCTGTGTCCCACAAGGAAAAGATGAGATTTCGCCAGAGATCAATGCCCTACTCGACTGGATGAGAAAAAATCCTCCCCCAAAGGATAAGGAGCAACCCTTCGAATCCAAACACATAGCTGGCATTCGGGAAGTGATGCAGAGGATCCTTGTCTTCCATATGGAAAGAAAACCCAAATCGCTTTCTCTCCTGCATAAGAATTCTGAAACAAAAAATGAGAAATAAGATAAAGAACCGAGAAGGCATTCAAGGACTTTCGGGTCCTGAAGGATATAATGAGTAGTGTTTTAAAAAAGGAGGTACAATCCAGATGAAATACCTAAGAAGTTCATTGATCTTTTTTTTGATCCTGAGTTTTCCCCTTATTTCCATAGCCGATGAGGGGATGTGGATGCCTCATCAGATGAAGGACCTCATCCTGCAAGAAAAGGGGCTTCGGATGGACCCTGCAGATCTATACAAGAAGGATGGGACAGGCCTGATGAGTGCAGTCGTCTATCTGGGCGGCGGAACTGGCGAATTTGTCAGCTCCGATGGTCTTATCCTCACAAATCATCATGTGGCTTTTGGAGCCCTCCAGAGAGCTGCCACAAAGGAAAAAGACACCATACAGGATGGATTCATCGCCTGGACGAAACAAGAGGAGATCCCGGCCAGAGGGTATATCGCCGATGTCTTACTCGGTTATGAGGAAGTCACAGCAAAAATCGTGTCCGGAATCAAACCCGGGATGACTCATCGAGAACAATACGAGGTCATCGACAAGGCCAAGAAAAAAATCATCGCAGAAGCAGAAAATGCAGGAAAGGATATCCGCGCCAGTGTGGCCAACATGTACAGCGGAAACGCCTACTATCTGTTCCGTTTCAAGCGGATCAAAGACATCCGGATCGCCTATGCCCCGCCACGGGACCTGGGCAATTTCGGCGGCGATATCGACAACTGGATGTGGCCGAGGCACACCTGTGATTTCACCTTTTTGAGAGCCTATGTGTCCAAGGACAATGAGGGAGTGGATTACAGCACCGAAAATGTTCCCTACAAACCAAAATCCATACTCAAGATCTCCACAGAAGGCTTCAAAGATGGAGACTTCTCTTTTGTTATGGGTTATCCGGGACGAACATACAGGAACTACACACTCGATGAACTCCGTTTCGACCTCAAGAATATGAGGGACAGGATGGAGCTTTTTAAGGATGTCATCTCTTTTTTCGAAAATGCCGGTAAGGATGACAAGGACATCGAGATCAAGTACGCAGGAATCGTCAAAGGCCTCAACAATGGCTTGAAGAACTACCAGGGGAAATTTGAGGGGATAGACAGGATCGACCTGATCGGGATAAAAAAAGACCAGGAAAAACACTACCAGGAATGGGTGAAGGAGGATCCAGAACGGGAGAAAAAATTCGGGGATGCGATTGTGAACATATCGACCTTCATGGACAAGTACGCCACATATTACACAAAGAACGACCTCATGGGACTGATCGTCAATCCTTATTTCGGCTCCACCCTCCTCTCGCAAGCGAACACAATCTACCGAACAGTCGAGGAAAGAGAAAAACCCGACATAGAGAGAGAGTCGGCTTACCAGGAGAGAAACCTCCCGCTCATCAAGATGCGCATAGAGCTTGCAGAGCGCGGATATCACCTTGCTACAGATAGAACCTTCTTCAAGCATCAACTCAAAAAACTTTTAGACTCTCCAGAGGAGCAGATTCCCAACGCGTTGAAAGAGTTGATCGCGAAAAAATCGGAAGATGCGATTGACACCTTTGTGGACAGTCTCTACGACAACACGATCCTTGCCGATCCAGAAAAAAGGCTCGAGCTTGTGGACAGCAAGCTGGATAACTTGATGGACGTGGGAGATCCCTTGCTCAAGCTAGCGGCAGAGCTGGAGACAGAGATGAAGGTCCTCAGAGAAGAGAGTAAAGCGCTGGGGCAGGAAAGGCTCAACCTCAAGAAAACTTTTCTTGCCGGATTGATGAAGCAGAAGGCAGGGAGGATCGCGCCGGATGCAAACTCGACCATACGGTTCACCTATGGATTCATCGATGGATACATTCCCAGAGATGCCGTTTATTACACATCACAGACAACGCTGGGCGGTGTTGTGGAGAAAAACACCGGAGAGTTTCCCTTCCATGTTCCTGAAAAAATGAAGGAGCTCTATAAAACCAAAGATTTTGGCCGTTACGCTGACACAAAACTCGAGGATATCCCAGCCTGTTTTTTGAACACGACAAGTGTGACCGGAGGCAATTCGGGGTCTCCGACCCTTAACGCCAAAGGTGAGCAGATCGGCATCATCTTCGACATGACATACGAAAGTGTGACAGCCGACTATTATGAGATCCCGGAGCTGCAGAGGACGATCAGTGTCGATATCCGGTACGTGCTTTTTGTCACGGAGAAATTTTCCGGTGCCAAACACATCATCGAAGAACTCGGATTCTAGCATTCTTGTCGAATTCCTCATCGTCGTCTATTTTTCCTTAAGCAGCGACTGGTAGTATTCAATCAAGCTGGCTCTCTTTTCTTTATTTTCGAGATAGATATGAAGGTTTAAAAACCTCCTCGGCAATAGCACCCGCAATGGCTCCAATGTCTCTGTGTTCGGGAGGGGGCAGACCTGCTTCCATGCCCGAACCATATGACATGACATTCACTACCACTTTAAGGGAGCGGAGAAAAAAGTTGCCAAGATACTGTCAAGGGTTTGTCAAGATCAGAAGAACCGCCAGAGGGACTTCAGCGAATGATCTCTAAGGCTTTTTCAAAAAACTCATCCCGCCCCTCAATGATGCCTCGGA
>JBATYS010000468.1:0-5142 GCA_049674205.1 Candidatus Aminicenantaceae bacterium | reverse complement strand
GATTTTGACAAATGAAACGTAATGAGATGGTTCACTTTAAATATGGCACAGTTTTTGCTGCTATCGAGAATATGTGAAAAGCGATTGCTTTTTGTCTTTGATTTATGCTAATATTTCGCTTTCCCTTTGTGAATTAGAATTAATCCAACATAGAGAGGTCGATCATGAAAAGATCAGCACTCACCGTAATCACATTAACTCTCCTCCTCGTTTTCCCCGTATTCAGCCAGGAAAATTCCTGTGATCAGGCGTATATCAAAGCCATTACAACAGCCGATGCCGGCCAGAGGACACAACTCCTAAAAGACTACCTGGCCCAATGCGGCGGAAAAGGGTCCCAGTATGAAAATTTTGCATATGCAAACCTATGCGTAACTCCCTACAGCGGCAAAACAGCCGCTGAGACCACTGAATATGGTGAAAAAGCGATAACGTTGGGTGGCTTGGACGATCTCATGAAGTTCCAGGTCCTCATAACAGTTGCCGCTGTGTACGGACAACAAGGAACTAATCTGGCTAAGGCCAAAAATTATGCACAACAAGCTCTCCAGCTCGGCAAAGCACAGGATAACAATCAGCTTGTAGGAGCAGCATACTATGTCCAAGGCCAAGTTCAGCAAAAATCCAACGATTTGAAGGGGGCATCAAGCTCCTACATCAGTGCATACAACATCCTGAAAAATAAACAGATCGCCAACGACTTAAAAAAGGTCGCAAAGGGCCTCTATGATGCCAAAGCCTACGCTGACGCTGCAAAGGCCTGGAAGGTCTGTGTCGGTGTAGCGAACGACTACGCCTGTGTCGTCTATTTGGCAAACTCGCTCAACAGATCCGGACAGAAGGATGAGGCTCTGACATACTACAAACAGGCCTATACGACCCAGAAAAAAGGAGACGTTGCATACAACATCGGAGTCCTCCTTGCTTCAAAGAGCAATTCCAACAACAACGGCTCTTCAGAAGCGATCACTTATCTGCTGGATGCAAGTTTTCTTTCGGAGGCCAATTCCAAAAAAGCCATGGACCTTGCGCAGAGACTGTACTTCAACCACGAAGTCCCAGGATATAACGAAAAGATCAAGGACCTCTCAGACAGAAGCACAAAACTGGAAACTCTGACATCGGGCTTCAACGAAAAATTCGGGGAAAAAGACGAAGAAGACCTCTCCGATGCCGAAAAAGCAGAGATGGAAAAAATATTGAAACAGGTCGAAACTGAAAAGAAAGCCATCGAAAAACTCCAAGCTGAACAGCAACTGGCACTTGAAAAATTCAACGCCCTAGTAGAACAGACAAAAACGCGCTTAGGTATCTAACCTGAATTATTCATAAAAGCTGCTGACAAATTTATCTTTAAAACAACTCTCAGTTTTATATTGTCAGCATCTTTTACCCTTCGGGCGAACCGATCTCACAGCATCGGCTTCGTCGTAGCTCAATCGCGGTAGTTCACTACAGCTTCATGAGCCACTTCCTCGCCGCTACTATTACCTCGGTCCGTTAATAATCCAGGCTAATTGCCACAACTAGAAAGGTCTATCGGCCGTTTCTCAATCGGTCCATTCGGGGAATGGCCCCTACATGAAAATTGGGGACTGGCTCCGATTTTCTGCAAGAAAGAGGTGCCTGTCCCCATTTTCTCCTGGTCAGCTCGCGGAGCTAACCCTACATCGAAAAAGAGTCGGCTGGACTGATTGAACTTTTACCTTTTCTGTAATAATATCTGTATTGCCCGACCGAGCAGACGGAAAAATCCACTAAAACCTCAAAGGGAGAGTGTGATATTCAATGCCACTCACGCTGAAAGAGGCTAAAAAGAGAATCCAGGAACTCAGAGAAGACGTTGTCTTCCATGAGAAAAAATACTACGTCGAAAACGACCCCCAGATCTCTGATTACGAATTCGACATGCTCAGCAAGGAACTCATAAATCTTGAAAGACAATTCCCTGAGCTCATCACGCCCGAATCTCCCACTCAAAGAGTAGGGGAACAACCTCTTGGAGGTTTCGCATCAGTCGAACACAGCACCCCGATGCTCAGCCTCGACAACTGCTACACGATGGAAGAATTGATGGAGTTCGAAGAGCGGATAAAAAAAAACATTCCTTCAGAAAAAATCACATACGTGGCAGAATTGAAGATCGATGGGTTGGGGATCTCTGTCATCTATCGCAACGGGAAATTCGCACAGGCCATAACCCGAGGCGATGGTCTAAGGGGCGATAATGTCACTGCGAATGTCAAAACGATCAGAAGCTTTCCGCTTGCCATTCCTCTATCGGGAGAGCTCGAAGTGAGGGGTGAAATCTACCTTCCATTCCCCTCTTTCAGTAAGATCAACAGAAGACGAGAGAAGGAGGAACTTCCTCTGTTCGCCAATCCAAGGAATGCCGCCGCAGGATCCATCCGCCTACTCGACCCAAAGGAAGTGGCGGCTCGAATGCTAGACGTCTTTCTCTATACTTTATTTGTAGAGGGAGAAGAGAAAAAGAGCCAATGGCAAAACCTCCAAACAATAAAAAAGTTGGGCTTCAAGACCAACACCCAGTCCCGCCGATGCTCTTCATTGGACGATGTCATCTCCTTCTACGAAGAATGGAAGGAACGCAGGGACACACTCGATTACGATGTCGACGGCATCGTGATCAAGGTGGATTCTGTTGAGCAACAAAGACTGCTCGGCAGCACAGCAAAATTTCCGAGATGGGCGATTTCCTTCAAATTCCCTGCAAGGCAGGCAACCACTCAGATAAAAGATATTGTCGTTCAAGTTGGGCGGACAGGCGCTTTAACTCCCGTGGCTGTACTTGAACCTGTCAAGCTTTCGGGTACGACGATAAGCCGGTCAACTCTTCACAATGAGGATGAGGTCCGGAGGAAAGATATCCGCATCGGTGATTTTGTCTTGATCGAGCGGAGTGGAGATGTCATCCCCAAGGTAGTCAGAGTGATTAAAGAGAAAAGAACAGGGAGAGAAACTCCCTTCAATTTTCCAAATGAATGCCCGGTCTGTCACACCGCGGCCTTCCGGTCGGAAGACGAAGCGATCTCTCGCTGTATCAATCCCTCCTGTCCTGCAAAGTTGAAAGAATCTCTCCTTCACTATTCCTCACGCCGGGCCATGAATATCGAGACCCTTGGAGTTGCTCTGGTCCATCAACTCCTGGAGGAAAAGCTCGTCCAAACCATTCCCGACCTCTATACATTAAAATATGAAGAATTGGTGGATCTCGAGAGAATGGGGCCCAAAAGCTCTTTGAATTTACTGGACGAGATCGAAAGATCGAAGGAGAGAGACCTGCCCCGGCTCATCTATGCGCTGGGTATCAGATTTGTTGGAGAACGTACAGCACAATCAATCGCCTCTCATTTTAAAGATCTCGATTCTCTGATCAAAGCAACGGCCGATGAGCTGATCCAGATAGAGGATGTAGGACCCAAGGTGGCTGAGAGCGTCGTCTTCTTTTTCCAACAACCAGAAAACAAGACACTTATAGACAAACTGTGTGAGGTTGGCGTCAACTTTTTCTCTCAAACTGAGGCAGTGCCCGAAGAGGGGCCACTTTCCGGACAAACCTTCGCCCTGACGGGGAAACTCACAAAATTCAGCCGCAAAGAGGCGAGAAAAGAGATCGAACAACGGGGGGGAACCGTCACATCCACTGTGAGCCGAAAAACGGATTACGTCATTGCAGGAGAGGATCCGGGGTCAAAACTCGAAAAAGCCCAAAAGCTAGGAGTGCGTGTTCTGGACGAGACAGATTTCTTGGCGTTAATATCTATCTAAACCGAAGATTTACTTCTTCTTTTTCTTCCCGAAAATACCCGTCGAGAAGATGCTCTTGAGCTCCTTCACATCAAAAGACAGAAGGTTTTTAAGGTCTTTCAGGTTCTTGATGTCTTTGAATCCACCCTTTGATTTGGACTTATCAAGCTCCTTCAATTCTTTCAAAGCCACAGGATTACCGGGGTCAATATTAAGGACTTTTTTGAACTGGTTGGCAGCTTTGACTTTCAAATCCTCATTTTTGTACATCATCCCCAATCCCAGGTAGCCATCAGGACCCCACGGCTCCAGGTTTATGGCCTTTATAAAATGCGCCTCAGCTTTTCTCATGTATGTCGGGATTTTTGTCTCGACCATGGCAAGCAATAAAAAATAGGCAGACTTGTGTGCATCCAACCTTATCGCTTCATCCAAATAGGGCAGGGTCTCTTCATAACGAGCTTGGTTATACAGTGTCTTGGCCTGACGAAATTTTATTTCTGCTTTCTTGGCGACTCCCCGCTTGTCATCCACTGCTTCCTCAGCAAGTTCCTTATCATACTCCTCCCTTTTATCTTCATCACTCAAGGTCTGATAGGCCTTGGTGATCCGGTCAAAAACTTCATCGATCATCTCTTTTTGCTGTGTGGCAATATCTCGATCGAACAGGTCTGGGTGGAATTTTCTGGCCAATCCAAAATATGCTTTTTTGATTTCAGCCTGGGATGCCGAAGTGGAGACATCCAATATCTGATAGAAGCTAATCGTGGACATTTTCTGCTGGAACTCTTCAACGTCCTGGAGTTTTTCTGCCTGCTCCTTTCTAACCGGCTTTGCTGCGGGCTTAACTTTGGCCTCGAAGACATTTTCTTCATGGCTCAGCTCGATCAAATTTAGACAATAAAAGAGATAGAGGCTTTTCCAGAAGAATTCAGGATTTAATCCAGAAAATTTTAGAATCTCCGCGGGAGGAGAATCCGGTTTGATTCTGCTCAGGACTCCTTTTTCCTCTTCAGTGAGATGAAGGTCAAGGCCTTTCTCCTTGGGTGAAATCGTCTGCGCTCTCAAATATTTTTCTAGGTTGGCGTCGAACTTCATCCGTCGGATCCCATCCGCAATTAGGGTAGGGATGTCGATTTTTGTATCCAGGTCCTCCAGGCTCACCTCATCTCTGTCCTGGAATTTGAAAACACCGTTAAATATCGGGAAAATGTTCAGGGTGACTTCTCTCATTTGATAGGTGAGGCCATCCAGCAGTTCCTCCTGCGTGAGGAGCCCGCGCTTGACCAAGACTTGACCGATGATCTCCATGGGCTCAATATACTCTTCGATCTTCTGATAGGATTCCTGAGAGAGTTTCCCCAACCTGAATAA
>JBATYS010000467.1:0-2592 GCA_049674205.1 Candidatus Aminicenantaceae bacterium | reverse complement strand
TGCCTCTTTATTACGCCTGGTCAGTGGGCCTCCATACGGCCACAGGCCGTTATGATGATGCCATTCAAGAATTTGCCAATGCTATGGAAATCGATCCAAAGCTCGGTCTGGCCTACTTCCATGCCGGATGCGCTTATGCCATGAAGGGAGAGTACGACACGTCAATCGAAACTTTGGAGAAAAGTGCGGAATTCGGCGTCTATCCAGGATGGGCAGAAACAATACTAACGCTTGTGTATTTGAAAAAGGGTGAAAAGGAAAAAGCTGTCCGTATCTACCAGGGGCAACTCGCAAAGGTCGAAGAAACTGCCCCCTCGTTTGTTTGCCTGGCGTGGCAGGCCGGGGCTTTTGGGGATTTCGATTTGGCCTTCGAATTTTTCGACAAGGCATACGAGTCGAGGGATATCCTGATGCCCTTTATTCATGTTTATACGGATATGTTCGTGCCGAGACTGCAACGCGACCCGCGGTTCAACAACTTGGTGGCAAAAATGAAGTTAGTGGATTGATCGAAAGGGATCGACAACCTCACAACTTGGATTAATTGTTCAGAGCCTCTGCATAACATAGAATACAGAGCCATACCAAGCGGAATACTTCTTGTAGAGGTCGATCTCCTTCTGCTCGGAATCTAGGATCCTAAGAGCGTCCGGATCATCTCGGTACTTTGCTCTGAGTTGATCGATACGCTCTTGCAAAGGATGGTAATATTCTTCCCACCACGCATCCTCGGAGAGAGGAAAATGGCCGAGGACCTCATAGCCACAGCGCGGGATGATCTCCAGATTTTCTGGGATGGTGGTAATTCCAGAATACATCTTTTTCCAGTAGTCCGAAATTTCTTTGGGGGGATCGGACTTCAGCCAGGTCATCTCGTTGACGACAAGAAATCCCTGGGGTTTGATGAATCTTCGCCAATCTTTGAGCCCTTTCTCAAAACCGATGATGTAAATAGAGCCCTCAGACCAGATGATATTGAAGCTTTCTTCGGGGAAGTCCATCGTGAACATGGATCCGTTCATCGCTTTTACGCGTTCGGAAAGGCCTGCCTTTCTGATTTTCTCCTCAAACACATCCAGGTAAGACTGATGGTTATCCATCCCGATTACAAAACCACCGCTTAATCTTGCAAGCTCCATTGTCGGCCCGCCGGGCCCACATCCAATATCCAAAATTCTCGGTTGATCCAACTTGGGCAGCATTTCGAATGCCTTACAGGTGTAATCATTCCTCCCTGGCCCCTCCCTAGGAAGCCCCTGATGGATCTCAAAGAAGATGTCTTTTCTCATTCGTCAGCCTCTTAAGGCTCCATCGGCCTCAAAGCAACTTTATCACCTTGAAGAATTATAATCTCAAAAATAACACAATAGAGGATTATTGTTAAACTTTTACGAGGTCATGATAAAAAAAATTGAACCAAATGTGGAGAAAAAACGTATAAAGGAATAAATAATGTTTGTAATTGTGAATTTTGTAATTTATAATTCAAATACGTTCTACAAATACGGTCTATGAAAAAAGGAGGGAGCACATGACAGCTGTAAGAAAAATCATCGCCTTGTTGATTATCATTTTTTTTGGAATTCCCATCCTGTTTGGGGTCATCTGGTTCGTGGGGCTGACTAAAGCCACTGTTTCCCCTGAATTCCTCACAGACCTTCCACGGGAGATCATCGCAGATGTCCCGGAGATGGCTGAAGAGATCTTCACGGAGGCACAGTCAGAAAGAGTGATCACCGACGAAAACACCCGAGCATGGTTCCGGGCAGCAGCCGAGGCCGGAGTGACACCCATACAAGTGATGGAAGAAACCGGCCTTCAGGACTGGCTCCGAAATGAATTGTCTGAAACGCTGCGTGAGACGGGAGAAGTGCTCCGCGGTAAAAGGAGACCAAAAACCATCGTTCTGGACCTCCGCCCCCTTAAAGAGATTCTGCTCCGCGATGACATCGATAGGTATATGATAAGGATCCTGGAGCAACTTCCCCCTTGTGATGAGGAGGGAACACAAGCCTGGTCGGAATTTTCGGAAGAGGACTGGACTGATGAATGGCCTCCCGCCTGCCGGCCAGACCTGGATATCGCCCAAGAGATTTTAAAGTACGAGCGCATCGAAGCCGTAAGCGAGATGGAGGAGGAAATCGAAATTTTTGAGGATGTCCGCTTTATCCCATTCGGCATTTCTCGTGTCATCACATGGTTTTCATACTCCCTTTTCCTGATACCAGCCTTTTTTATTTTTATCGGCGCCCTGATTGCCGCCACATCCCCGGCCAGCTTCTTCCGGTGGACCGGTGTCTCCATCCTTTTCGCAGCCATCCCCGCTCTTTTGCTCTCTTTCTTTGTTAAGTCCGTTTCTCTCTGGGCACTCAACTTTGTACCCTACTCTTATTCCTATACTGAGACATGGTCTGCGGAATTGAGCGATTTGATCATGGAAAAGATAAGTTGGATTCCGGTGAAAATCATCGAGTTTCTTTTTTCTCCGGTGGTTGCCGTATCTGGAACTGTCTGTATCATCGGACTCGTGATTTTTGTGATCTCTTTTATGGTTCGCGACCGAATCCAAACCAGGATTGTCGAAAGACAGAT
>JBATYS010000466.1:0-1720 GCA_049674205.1 Candidatus Aminicenantaceae bacterium | reverse complement strand
GAACTGAGATGCGGAAGATGCTGAGTGAGGAGGACATCCGCTCCAATGGAAGGGATCTTCATGCACAGCTCGACCGATATCTTCACTTCGATGGAAAAAATTCCCTGGCTTTGGACAATGCCGATTGGCTCCTTCCTTTGAGTTATGTCCAGTTTCTCCGTGAGATCGGCAGGCATTTTAGCGTTAACCGGATGTTGGCTGCCGAGGCCTACAAACAACGTTTGGAAAAAGGTCTGTCCTTCATCGAGTTCAACTATCAACTTCTCCAGGCTTACGACTATCTTTACCTCTACCAGAACTATGGGTGCACTCTTCAGATGGGGGGAGACGACCAGTGGGGCAACATTCTGGCGGGTGTTGACCTCATCCGTCGAGTTGAAGGAGCCAAGGTAGAGGCTTTAACCTTTCCGCTTTTAACAACCGCATCTGGTGCCAAGATGGGAAAAACAGCGACGGGTACAGTATGGCTGGATGCTGATTTGCTCAGTCCTTACGACTTCTATCAATACTGGGTGAACAGTGACGATCGCGATGTGGGCCGTTTTCTCAGACTCTTCACTTTTCTCCCTATGGAGGAGATCAAGCAGCTGGGATCCTTGGAGGGAAGCGATATCCGGAAAGCTAAACAAATTTTGGCGTTTGAAGCCACACGCATCACCCATGGGGAGAAAGAAGCGCAGGAAGCGCAATCGGCCGCTGTGGCTGCTTTTGGGATCGGCAAAGAAAAAACAGAACAAGATATGGAAGCCATGCCTTCCACGGTCATTTCCAGTACGCGGTTAGCCGATGGAATCAGCCCGATGGAGATCTTCACTGAGGTAGGCCTCACGAGCTCCAGAGGAGAAGCCCGCCGATTGATCAAACAGGGTGGGCTGTATGTGAATGATCAAAGGGTGGATAGCCTGGACGATATACTTAATGAGGATAGTCTAACACCCGATGGCATCCTCCTCCGTGCGGGAAAAAAGAAATACCACCGTCTTCGAGTCGAATAAGGCTTTCCATAAAAACTTCTGTCCTGTAGTGAGGTTTATCCAATTTATCCGAATATATTGATTTTAAAAACAGAGTCCATGAGCCAGCTGATGCCTACAAATAATATTGCGATTGGAATGACGATTCTCATCCACCAATAGAGGAAAATCGGAAAAGGTTTTTTCCTTCCCTCTGAGAGTTCCTTTAATGCGTCTGCCCTTTTGATACACCAGACTGCTGTAACGACAGCGAAGAGGGAGCCAAGAGCTTGCATCCCTGAGCCAAAAGTTAAGTCCCATGGGATAAAAATTTTGTAGTTAATCATAGGGGGAATAGAGAGGATATAACAAATGCAAATGACCAAAAAGACAACTTTTTTCCTTTCCATTCTTGTGTTGTCAACGATTCCACCGACAAGCACCTCAAAAGCTGCGACATCGGATAGATAGGCTGCTCCGAAGAGCCCCAAGAAGAAGAGAAGACCGAAAAGCCATCCTGCAGGCATGAGTTCAAACGTTTTCGGTAAGGTTGTAAAAATCAAACCAGGTCCGGAAGCAGGCTCGAGCCCAAAGGAAAACACAGCGGGAAAAATGGCAAAGCCTGCTAAGATTCCTGCTATGGAGGCTCCGATACCGGTTAAGAGTGCATTTTTTGGAATATTGTCCTTTTTATTAAGGTATGACCCGTAAATGACCATAAAGGTTCCCCCTAGAGACATCGAGAAAAAAGCCATGCCAAGAGCGGC
>JBATYS010000465.1:0-2114 GCA_049674205.1 Candidatus Aminicenantaceae bacterium | reverse complement strand
CACAGATCTCCCGAATGACTGAGAAATACTCCGGAGGAGGCACAGATGCCCCTGTGGAACCGCCACCGATGACTTCGGTCAAAAAAGCCGAAACATTCTCTTCCCCGATGACCTGTATCTGTTTCTCTAGTTCAAATGCACATTTTATACCGCAGGAGGGGTAGACCTCTCCACAGAAACACCGGTAGCAATAAGGAGCTGGGATCATACTGGTTTTCATCAGCATGGGGCCATAAATGTCTTTGTAGTGTCTTCTATCCGACAAAGATAGAGCGGCCAAAGTGTTTCCGTGATAGCTGGGTTTCCTCGCGATCACATGATGCTTGGAGGGCCGTCCTCGTTCCACCCAGTATTGCCGGGCCAGTTTGATCGAAGCCTCGACCGCTTCAGAGCCGCTCGTCAGAAAATAGACTTTTCCATCAGGGAAAGGAAGAAACTCCGATACAAGTGTCGCAAGAGTTTCCACAGGGACATGACTGAACTGTGTCCCATTGATGTAGCCGGCTTTCTGTGCCTGAGAAGAGACTGCTGCGGCGATCTCTTTCGTCCCATGCCCGATGTTCACAACTGCCGCTCCCCCGCTGGCGTCCAGATATCTATTGCCAGAGGTGTCATACAGATAAGCCCCTTCACCATGGGTGATAATGGGGAATGAATGATGCAGGTTCCGGTAGAATACATTCCCCTGTGGATATTGCACAGTCATGTAATCAAATCTCCTGCTTCTTGATAGCCAAAAGCAGCTGAAATAGCTTGAGTTGTTTCAAGAAGAGGCAGAAGCAATTCCTTTTTCAATCTCTCCAACGAAAAAAAACCCGAGCTCACGGCAATATTGACTGCTCCAACAACTTTTCCCTCCCTGTTTTTAACAGGAGCGGCCACAGACCTCAGACCAGGTGCAAGCTCTTCATTATTGATTGCGTACCCTTTCTTTTTGACATCCGCAAGAATTTCACGAAAAATTTTCCCGCCTTGCAGGATATATTTTCTGGCTTCTGGGATGTTATTGAGATATTCCAGATATTCTGATAACCAATCTTCACTCCGAAAGGCGCCCAGTACGCGCCCCATAGAGGTATTATACAGCTCTAAACGTGAACCTATGTGTAGATTGATATTGACTATTTGCTGAGTCTTCATTCTTTCGACATAGACCAGTTGCCATCCGTCGAGGATGGCCAGATTCACAGTCTCGCCCGATGATTTGGAAAGCATGCGCAGATATGGCGCCGCCACATCCCTGATGTCCAGGCTGGACAGAACAGTAAAACCTAGGTCCAAGACCTTAGGTCCGAGCATGTACTTGTTTGAAGTGCCGTCCGGGATAACATATCTCAAAGCACACAACGTCTGGATCAGACGATGGACAGTGCTTTTAGGGAGGCTGGTCTTCCTGGCTAATTCAGCAATTCCCATGATAGGGTTTGCGGCATCGAAAGATTCCAGTATCGAAAGTCCCCTAGCAAGGGAATTCACAAAGCCGGGATCTTTCTCATTATTATCTTTAATTTTATTGTTCCGCATTATAAAATTGCGTTTCGTATTATGAAACAATTATTTCTGGTGTACTCCATTTTGTCAAGTGTCTTCCCTAAAGAAAAATTATCTTTCATCTTCAGATATATGTTATTCGATTGAATGGCTTCATGGTATCATGTAAACATGTTTTGGATTCGAGTTGAACTATCCTGGATTATTCATCTATTAAAGGTTCAATGATCCTTATTTTCACATATGGGAGAACAAAATGGCGAGCCGTGTCTTAACTTTGATAGCAATTGTTTCCGTATTATTCACAAACTGTGCTGAACCAAAGAACTCATATAAACAGCGATTGGCTGAGATGGGCATAGAGTTTAACGAAAAAAATTATGCCGATAGTATTATTCAAGGAAATATCGAAGCTGTTCGACTCTTCCTCTCAGCTGGGATGTCTCCCGATGAAAAGAACGATGGCCTCCCTCCCCTTCTGGAAGCTTCACGAAGGGGGCATTCCGAAGTCGCATTGGCTTTGATCGAAGCAGGCGCTGACGTGAATGCCAGAGACGCGTATGGTGTGACCGCAATGATGTTCGCGGCCATATGCGGCTCAACTGAAGTCATAGATCGATTGA
>JBATYS010000464.1:0-2637 GCA_049674205.1 Candidatus Aminicenantaceae bacterium | reverse complement strand
TGGGCCCAGGGATATGGAGTAGAGAGGATTGGAACTGATTTGTCTGTCACTCCAGATATGCTCTTCCAGGCTGCATCGATCAGCCAGTCTGTTGCTGCATGGGGTATTCTTCATCTTGTGGAGCTGGGAAAGATCGACTTGGATTTGGATGCGAACACACATCTAAAATCCTGGAAGATCCCTGTGAGCAGTGTCACTGGAGAGATAAAAGCCACACCTCGGCACCTTTTAACCCACAGCGCAGGATTGATTTCCATCAAGCTTGCAGGCTACCCTTTTGGAAAAACCATGCCCACAGTCCTGGATGTCCTCCAGGGTCAAAAACCTTCCGATTCCCCGGGAGTCTATGTTTACAATAAGCCGGGAACAGAGGTTCAGTATTCAGAATTGGGTTATGCGGTTCTGCATCAGCTTCTTGAGGATATTGAAGGGAAATCCTTTCATCAGGTCTTGACAGAAACCGTCCTCCAGCCTTTGCAGATGAATCAAAGCACGTTTGAGATCCCCCTGCCTGATATCATGCGAACAAAGGCTGTCGCCGGTCATACACGTCAGGGAGACCCTGTTAAAGAAGGTTGGTTCTATTATCCTGTGGCTGCAGCCTCAGGCTTATGGTCAACATCGTCCGACCTGTGCCTATTTGTTATCGATGTCATGAAAACTGCCTTAGGCCAATCTCAAACCGTTGTTTCACCTGAATCTGCACGAATGATGCTGGCTCCACAGTTGGGGAATCAAGGGCTTGGAGTTGAGATATTTGATACCGGCGAGAACCTTTATTTTTCTCAGAGGGGAAGCACTGAAGGATACGAGTGCTGTATGGTGGCCTATCCCTCCCGCGGTCAAGGTGTGGTCATAATGGCCAACTCCGGTAACGGGGCATATCTGATCGATGAGATCCTAAGGAGCATCTCTGACGCCTACAAATGGCCGCATTTTATTCCTGAGATCAAAACATATTATCGGCTCGATCCATCTGTTTATGCCCAATATGTCGGGACGTATGAAGTGAGACCAGATTACATCCTGAATGTAACCCATGAGGATTACTATTTGGTGATCCAACCCACCGGACAGGCTCCGACGAAGTTTTTTGTCGAGAGCCAGAGCACATTTTTCTCCATAGATCCCTACATCCAGATCCAGTTCTTGAAAGATACGGCCGGATCCGTCACGGGCTTACTCCTCACACAACGCGGCCAGACTTCTGAAGCTCGAAAAATCGAATAATCCCTTAAGACAAACCGAAGAAATGTAGAGAACGTTTCTCAAACGGTCCGCTCGGGGAGCCGACCCTACATTATAAGGGCGAACCCGCTAAATGTAGGGACAGCTTCCCAAACGGTCCGAGACAATGTAGGTTTTGCTCCCCGCGATGACTACTGAGCTTGTTTCCCGAAGATCCAATGTTCGGTCTGTTCGGGGAACAGACCCTACGTAAGCTGGTTTCTGGGTGATTATTCGTACCTCAGTGAATCCACAGGATCCATGAGAGCTGCTTTTGTAGCCTGGAAAACTACGGTCAGCATTGCGATAAGCAAGGTTAAAACTCCTGCTACGATAAAAATCCACACTCCGATGGAGATTCTGTAGGCGAAATCCTTCAACCATCCTTGCATCACAAAGTATGCCACAGGCCAGGCGATCACATTGGCGACAGCGATCAGGATCACGAACTCTTTCATGAGCAGTCTAATAATCCCTGGGGCGGTTGCCCCCAGAACCTTCCGAATCCCGATCTCCTTGGTCCTTTGTTCTGCCGTAAAAGCTGCGAGCCCGAATAGTCCTAAACAACCGATAAATACGGCCAGTGTCGTAAAGACACCGAAAATCTTTCCGATTCTCTGCTCAGCCCTGTACATATTCTCGAACCGCTCGTCCATGAATGCATAGTCGATCGGCTGATTCGGCAAGAATTCTTTCCATTTTTTCTCAAATAATCCGATCGTGCTCGAAATATTATCCGTATTGATGCGGAAAGAGATCCTCGATGTGTTGTTTCCCAGAAACATCACGACAGGACCGATATTTGCTCTTAGAGTTTCATAATGGAAATCCTCAACAACACCGATAACCTGGTACAGCTTGAAGTCCCCTTGCATGCTGACCACTCGGCCCACTTTATGCTCTAGTGGCTTATCCCAGCTAAATTGTTCGGCTGCAGCTTGATTGATAATTACTGCGTCCACATCCGTAGAATATTCTCTAGAGAAGTCTCTCCCCTCGATGATATCCATCCCCATTGTTTCGATATAGTCGAAATCGACGATCCAGTTCTGTATCGATGAAGCTCTTTTGCTGTCTCTTTCTCCATCTGGAAAAACGGCTGATAGGTTTCTGTTTGATGGCGTTACAGGAAGGTAATTGGTTATTGTGGCGTTGACTATCTCAGGATAGGCAAGCATCTCGTTTTTGAAGCTTTCTGCTTGCTCGCCCAGCAAATATGTGTCGTTGAGAATAAGCACCTGTTCCTTGTCGTATCCCAGTTTTTTGTTTTGGATGTAGTGGAGTTGATTATAGACGATGAATGTTCCGATGATCAGAATCACCGAAGCGGTGAACTGGAAGACTACAAGTCCACTTCTCATCAATCCTGTTTTTACTCCTGTGCGCATACGCCCTTTCAGTGTATTGGCT
>JBATYS010000463.1:0-15364 GCA_049674205.1 Candidatus Aminicenantaceae bacterium | reverse complement strand
CCTTGTCCGATATCTTGTTCAATACCTTCGTTATCGCCGCCGTCAACGTCGTCTTCCCATGATCCACATGCCCTATCGTCCCTATGTTTAAATGCGGCTTCGTCCTCTCAAATTTTGCCTTCGCCATGCTCCTTACCTCCTAATTCTTTTATCGTTAAACATAAACTGGCAAACGTAAAAAAACAGGTTCATTCTGCGAATTCTCGCTTTGCCTTCTTCAGCCTTACTTTCATGTTCAGATCTCTCACGTTTCCAGTTTTACGATCAGTGAAGCGGCACTCGACCCTCAATCCTTGCGATGATCCCTTCGCTCACCTTCGGAGGGACGGAATCATACATCATAAATTCCATAGAGAATACACCTCGACCCTGGGACAAGGTCCTCAAGATCGTTGCGTACCCGAACATTTCAGCTAGTGGGACATGTGCTCTCACTTGACGTGATCCTCCACTCATCCCCATCTCCTCGATCTTACCTCTCCTTGCATTGATATCACTGACGATATCTCCGAGGTATTCATCAGGACAAAGGACAACGAGACTCATGACAGGCTCGAAAAGTACCGGTCTGGCTTTCGCAGCCGCTTCTTTAAAAGCCAACGAACCCGCTATTTTGAAGGCTATGGGTGTGGAATTATCCTCATCATAGGATCCGTCTGTAAGAGTGGCTTTCACATCCGTTACCGGGAAACCCGCCAGGATTCCCGCTTCCATCGCCTCCCTTACACCATCTTCGATGGAGTCAATGTACTCATCTGGGATCACGCCCTTTTTTATTCCGTCCACAAAGTCGAATCGTTGTCCTCTCTCCAAGGGTTCGATATATAAGACACAATGACCGTACTGTGTTTTGCCCCCAATCTGCCGGGTATACTTACCTTCGCCCTGTGCGGGCACTGTGATACTCTCTTTGTAGGCCACTTGTGGTCTTCCTAGATTGGCTTTCACACCGAATTCCCTCGCCATCCGGTCCATGAGTACTTCAAGATGAAGCTCTCCCATCCCATGGACCAGAGTTTGACCAGTCATGGGATCGGGCAGTACTTTAAACGTTGGGTCCTCTTTTGTTAATTTTTCGAGGGCGTCAGACAACTTCACGTGTTCACTCCGTGATTTAGGTTCGATATGAGCAGAGATCACAGGCTCAGGGAACTTTATAGTTTCTAGCACTATGGATCTATTCCTCGCACAGAGTGTATCGCCTGTTGAAAGGCTTTTCATAGACCCAAGAGCAGCAATGTCACCCGCATAAAATTCCTTGATATCTTTTCTCTTGTTCGAGTGCATTTCCAGTATGCGCGTGATACGTTCTTCCTCATTTTTAGTCGAGTTGTACACAGAAGAGCCCACATGAGCCTTCCCTGAATATACGCGGACGAATGAAAGAGTGCCGACATAAGGATCATTCATGATTTTGAAGACGAGTGCCGAAAACGGCTCCGAATCCGAAGCTTTCCGCGTTTCTTCTTTACCCGTTCGTGGATGATGTCCAACGATCGGAGGAACATCGACAGGAGACGGCAAGTAGTCCACAACAGCTTCGAGCAGGGGATGGACACCTTTATTTTTGAATGAAGCGCCAAAAAGAACGGGCACGAATTTCAACCCGATCGTACCTTTCCTGACAGCTCTCCGAATCTCCTCTGGAGAAATTTCCGCTTCATCCAGGTATCGTTCCATCAGCGCATCATCGATCTCGGCTAGTTTTTCCAACATCTCACCGCGTTTTCTCTCAGCCTCTTCTTTGTTCTCTTCAGAAACCTCTCTGACTTCATACGTCGACCCGAGGATATCTTTTCCCCAATCGAGTTCTTTCATCTCTATGAGATCTATCACGCCCCTGAAATTCTCTTCTTTCCCCAGGGGCATCTGGATAACCAGAGGGTTGGCCGATAATCTTTCTTTCATCTCTTTAAAAGCTTTTTCCGGATTCACACCGATTCGATCCATCTTATTCATATACACAATTCGGGGGACATTGTATCTGTCAGCCTGTCTCCAAACGGTCTCAGACTGAGCCTCAACGCCTCCCACGCTGCAGAAGATGACGATGGCACCATCGAGGACTCTGAGAGAGCGCTCAACCTCAACTGTAAAATCCACATGACCGGGGGTATCAATGATATTGATTCGGCAATTATTCCAGCTGCAAGTGGTTGCAGCTGAAGTGATGGTTATTCCCCGCTCCTGCTCCTGTGCCATCCAATCCATGACAGCAGTGCCTTCATCCACTTCTCCTATCTTGTGAGTGATACCAGAGTAGAACAGGATGCGCTCTGTAGTGGTAGTCTTCCCCGCATCGATATGCGCCATGATACCGATGTTTCTGACCTGTTCGATAGGTATTCCTCGTTCCAACTCTGTACTCCATTTTGGTCTTTGAAAAAATCCTTAATCAGGGAATCTACCATTTATAGTGGGCAAAAGCTCTGTTTGCGTCTGCCATCTTATGTGTATCTTCTCTCTTTTTTATCGCACCGCCACGATTATTGGCGGCATCCATGATCTCAGCCGATAGCTTTTCGATCATACTCTTTCCCGGTCTTTCCGCCGCGAAGCGAAGAATCCACCGAACCGCAAGAGAGTTGGCACGGCTGACAGTAACTTCGATCGGGACCTGATAGGTGGCTCCTCCAACTCTCCGTGATTTTGTCTCCAGGGAGGGCCGTACGTTGTCCACGGCCTTTTCGAACATTTTCAGGGGATCTTCCTTCGCTTTCTGCTTGACCTGTTCCATCGTACTATACACGATTCTTTCAGCCACGCTCTTTTTCCCTTTCTTCATCACGGAACTGATGAATTTTGAGATAAGCGTGCTGTTATAGAAGTGATCGGGCTTCAACTTCCTCTTCTTGATTGTTCCTCTTCTGGGCATGTGTGGCTCCTCTAGCTTGCGCTCCGTCTCTCCTTGGGCCTTTTGCTCCCGTATTTGGACCGGCCTTGCATCCTCTCCTGTACTCCTTCACAATCCAAGGAACCTCGAATAACATGATAACGGACTCCAGGCAAATCTTTGACCCTGCCACCTCTTATCAGAACAATCGAGTGTTCTTGGAGGTTGTGGCCGACTCCAGGAATATATCCCGTAACCTCTATGTTATTCGTCAGCCTGACTCTGGCAACTTTCCGCATCGCCGAATTCGGCTTTTTCGGTGTTGTCGTGAAAACACGGGTACACACCCCCCTCTTCTGGGGGCAACTTTCTAAGGCCGGAGATTTCCCTTTATATTTCTTGGGCACTCGGCCTTTTCTCACCAATTGATTGACAGTCGGCAATTCACTAACTCCTCTTCAACGTGAAAGTGTTTGGCATCCGTCTCACTCAGGTGAAATACCGCGAGACGAATGTCAGGATAATAGCAAAAATTACCCTTCTATGTCAAGGAAATTAAAACATTTAGCTCAGTTCGAAGTCGCCTAGCTGAATGTCGATTTCCTCTCCGATTTTTTCCTCTCGATCCTCCTTGATCTCAATGTCACGGTAGAATTTGTAGCCCGTGCCAGCTGGGATCAATCGTCCCATGATGATATTCTCTTTCAGCCGACGGAGGTAGTCGACTTTTCCGTATAAGCTGGCCTCAGTTAGGACACGCGTTGTCTCCTGGAACGACGCTGCAGCGATAAAACTGTCGGTACTCAGAGCACTTTTGGTGATCCCTAAGAGAAGGGGTCTGGCATTGGCAGGCTTTCCGCCTTCTTTCAGTGCTTTTTCGTTTTCTTCCTGGAAGACAAACTTGTCTACCTGCTCATCCACCAAAAATTCTGTATCACCCACCTCTTCGACTTTAAGCCAGCGCAGCATCTGGCGGATTATGACCTCGATATGTTTATCGTTTATGGAGACTCCCTGAAGACGGTAGACTTCCTGAATCTCGCGTAAAAGATACTCTGCCAGTTCTTTCTCTCCCAGAACCTTTAGTATGTCGTGAGGATTCACAGGACCATCCATAAGAGGGGTCCCCGCTCGAACTCTTTCTGCCTCACCGACGCTCAAATGTGCTCCCTTGGGAATGAAATATTCCTTCTCTCCTCCTCTTTCATTGTGGACCGTGAGCTTCCGGTTACCTCTGACCAAACCTCCATACTTCACGACACCATCGATCTCAGAGATCACAGCGGCAGCCTTGGGACGGCGGGCCTCAAACAGCTCTTCCGCTCTTGGCAATCCACCCGTGATGTCTTTGGTCCGTGCAGCCTCTCTGGGAATCTTCGCAAGCACAGTTCCTGCATAGACCTTATCATTATCCTTGACCTCGAGGTTTGCTCCGGAGGGCAAGAAATATTTCCGGAAGACCTTTTTATTCTTATCCGTAATGAGGATCTGAGGCTGCATTTTCTCATCTTTAGGGTCTATGATGACAGGAGTTATCATACCCGTCCATTCATCCTGGACTTCTTCCATGGTGGCCCCTAGGACAACATCATGGAATTTGACAATCCCCGATTCTTCACTAATGATAAATGTATTAAAAGGATCCCATTCCGCAAATTCCTGATGTGATTTGACTTCTTCCATGTCACTGACAAGAACGTTTGCTCCATAGGGAACCTGATAATGCTCAATCTCACGCTGCCTGTGGTCGAGTATGGCAATACTGGCGTTCCTGTTCACAACGATGATGGAGCCTTCTCTATTTACAACAGACTTGAGATTATCGCTGAACTTGACTATTCCATCATTCTTTGCTTCCAGCTTGGATCTTTCGGCACCGCCCATGGCGATCCCTCCCACGTGGAAGGTCCTCATGGTCAATTGTGTTCCCGGCTCTCCGATGGATTGGGCCGCGGTGATCCCGACAGCCTCCCCAAGCTCAACGAGAGCGCCGGTTGCCATATCGCGTCCGTAGCAGAGTTGACAGACTCCTCTCTGAGCTACACACGTCAGGACCGAACGGAGCTTGATCCGTTCGATACCCAGATGCTCCAACATCTGAACGACATCTTCGGTGATCTCTTCGTTGACATCTATGATCACATCATTCGTATCCGGATGAACCAGTTTTTCCAGTGACATACGACCCACTACCCTATCAACAAAAGACTCGATAAGCTCACCGTTTTCAACGATAGCTGTGATGTTCACGCCCTTCAGAGTGCCACAATCATGCTCATCGACGATCACCTCTTGGGCCGCATCGATGAGTTTACGTGTGAGATAACCGGAATTCGCAGTTTTAAGTGCTGTATCGGCCAAGCCTTTTCGCGCACCATGTGTAGAGATAAAGTACTGCTGAACGTTCAAACCTTCACGCAAATTCGAGATGATGGGCATCTCGATGATCTCACCAGAAGGTTTGCTCATGAGACCTCGCATACCGGCCAACTGCCGGATCTGCTGCTTATTCCCTCGAGATCCAGAATCTGCCATCACGAACAATGGATTCAGATTATCACTCTCAAAGCTTACCTCGCGCATCTGTTCGATCATCGCGCTGGACACTTTATCTGTGACTCCACCCCAAATTTCGACGACACGATTAAATCGTTCTCTGGACGAGATCACTCCTTCCTGATACAGATTCTCGATCTTCTGGACTTCCTTCTGTGCTCTCTCCACCAATCCTTTTTTCTCTCTGGGAATGATAAAATCATCGATCCCCAAGGAAAAACCGGCCTGTGTCGCATAGTTGAATCCTAATTCTTTCATATCGTCCAAGACCCTGATCGTGGACTCGTGTCCCACCTTGAGGTAGGAGTAGTAGACAAGACTCTCCATGCCCTTCTTTTTCATCTTGCCGTTGATAAAGGGAATGCCCTCGGGAAGGATGTTGTTGAAGATGATCCGTCCCGGAGTCGTTTCGATGACTTTGTTAGCGATGTCTGAAACCGGGCATGTCAAGACGGCCTGGTCATCATAGTAAGTGGACAGGTTCATAAGGGGGCCTTTGAACTTGACCTTGATGCCTGCATGGAGTCCAACTTCTCTATTCTCGAGAGCCAAAAGAACCTCTTCCGAAGAAGAGAATACTCGCCCTTCACCTTTCTGCCGCGGTCTCTCTAAAGTCAAATAATAACACCCCAAAACCATATCCTGGCTGGGAATAGCGAGGGGTCGGCCATGTGCGGGGGAGAGGATATTTTCTGTGGAGAGCATCAGTGTCCTGGCTTCCACCTGGGCTTCAACAGAGAGCGGAATGTGCACCGCCATCTGGTCGCCATCAAAATCTGCATTGAAGGCTGCACAGACCAACGGATGGATCTGAATGGCCTTCCCTTCGACAAGGATCGGTTCAAAAGCCTGGATCCCGAGCCTATGAAGAGTGGGCGCACGGTTGAGGAGAATGGGATGTTCTTTGACCACTTCCTCGAGATAATCCCAAACTTCGGGTTTTTCCTGTTCATGCCACTCTCTGGCGATCTTAACGCTGGGCACAAGGCCCTCTTTTTCAAGTTTATGGAAAATGAATGGTTTGAACAATTCCAGGGCCATTTTCTTCGGCAATCCACACTGATTCAGTTTGAGTTCTGGACCCACAACGATCACAGAACGCCCCGAATAATCGACCCGTTTTCCGAGCAGGTTCTGCCGGAAACGCCCCTGTTTTCCACGAAGAGCCTCACTCAAAGACTTGAGGGGTCGTCTGTTCGCCCCCAGGTGAACGCGACCGCGTTTCCCGTTATCGAAGAGAGCATCAACAGCCTCCTGCAACATTCTTTTTTCATTCCTGATGATGAGCTCTGGCGCCTTGAGTTCGATAAGTTTCTTCAACCGGTTATTCCTGTTGATAACTCTCCTGTACAGGTCGTTCAGGTCCGAAGTCGCAAAACGGCCTCCATCCAGCCGGACAAGTGGCCTGAGATCTGGGGGAATGACAGGAATCACATTCAGAATCATCCACCCGGGTCGATTACCAGAGGTTTTGAGAGCTTTGAACACCCGTAGGCGTTTGGCATGGCGGAGTTTCCGCTGTTGGGACGTCTCCGTCTTCATCAGTTTCCGAAGTTCCTCGCTCTCCTTGTTGATGTCTATCCGTTCAAGGATCTTTTTAATGGCTTCAGCTCCGATGGACACTTCCATTTCATCACCGAACTTTTCCTGAGCCTCTTTATATTCCTCCTCGGTCAACAGCTGTTTCACACGATAGGGAGTATCGCCGGGATCGATCACGATGTAGGATTCAAAATAGAGGACTTTTTCCAGATCTTTGATGGAAAGATCCACCACGAGGCCAATGCGGCTTGGTGTCCCCTTAAAAAACCATATGTGAGCCACGGGAGATGCCAGTTGAATGTGCCCCATGCGCTCGCGTCTCACCTTCGATCGCGTGACTTCAACCCCACATCGTTCACAAATGATCCCCCTGTACTTCATCCGTTTATACTTGCCGCAGAGACATTCATAGTCATTGATGGGCCCGAAGATCTTAGCACAAAAAAGGCCATCTTTTTCGGGTTTGAACGTTCTGTAATTGATGGTTTCAGGCTTGATGACCTCGCCCCACGACCAGCTCTTGATCTTTTCGGATGAGGCGATAGAGATCCTTACCTGATCGAATTCGATCTTGGGTTTTCCTCCCATGGCATGCCTGGTATCCATCATTTATCTCCTTTAAGGATTTGGGGAACATCAATTCCCCAGGGCAATATTTCTTCCTTATCCGCTTTTTCCAGCTCCACATTTAAGCACAGACTCTGGAGCTCTCTGATCAGGACATTGACTGATTCAGGCAGTCCGGGAGTAAAATCCAAGTCGCCCTTGACGATCGATTCATAAATTTTTGCTCTGCCTTCCACATCATCGGATTTGGCGGTCATCAACTCCTGAAGTGTGTATGCGGCACCGTAGGCTTCCAGAGCCCAGACTTCCATCTCACCAAAACGCTGTCCGCCGAATTGAGCCTTCCCGCCCAGTGGTTGCTGCGTGATGAGTGAATAAGGTCCTGTAGACCGCGCATGGATCTTATCATCAACTAGATGGTAAAGCTTCATGATGTACATGTAGCCCACAGTCACTTCATGGTCAAAGATTTCCCCTGTGATACCATCATAAAGGGGCACTTTTCCCGATAAAGGAAGTCCAGCCTTTTTTAGGAGTTCTTTGATCTCACCCTCTCCGATACCATCGAATACAGGCGTTGCGATCCACAGGCCGAGTTCCTTTGCAGCCCAACCCAAATGGGTCTCCAGGATCTGTCCCACATTCATCCTTGAGGGGACGCCCAGAGGGTTCAAGACGATCTCGACAGGATTCCCGTCCGGCATCCGAGGCATGTCCTCTTCGGGAACGATCTTGGCTATGATTCCCTTGTTGCCATGACGTCCCGAGACCTTGTCGCCCACCGAAAGTTTCCGCTTCATCGCGACATAGACCTTAATAACCTGGATAACACCGGGCGAAAGCTCATCACCTTTCTTCAAGGCATCGGTCTTTTCCTTATGAATAGCTTTGAGAGCTTCGATCTGCCGTTTTACCTTCTTTTCGATATCCGCTATCTTTTCATCTCTCCCTGTATTTTTCTTAAGCTTTAGCTTGAGTTTGGAAATGTCACCGGATTGTAAGGAATTCAGTACTTCATCTGTAAGTTTTTTACCTTTCTTTAACTCGACATCCCCAAGCTTTATATCCTTCTCTACGGTCTCTCCCTTGAGAACGCTCCTTATCTTTCGTTCCTTCTCCCCTTCAAGGATAATAATCTCATCGTCCACGTTTCTCTTCATCTTGGAGATCTCATCTTTTTCGATGGCCTTGGCACGAGGCCCTTTTTCTATTCCTCTGCGGGAAAACACCCGGACATCGATCACAGTCCCCTCGATCCCTGGAGAACAGTACAGAGATGCATCCTTCACATCCAGGGCTTTCTCCCCAAAGATCGCTTTTAATAGCTTTTCCTCAGGGGACAACTGCGTTTCACCCTTGGGAGCCACTTTGCCGACCAGGATATCTCCGGATTTCACTTGAGCGCCGATCCGGACGATCCCATTCTCATCGAGATTTCGCAGCAAGTTTTCCGGTACATTGGGAATATCTCTCGTGATCTCCTCAGGGCCGAGTTTTGTATCTCGCGCTTCAATCGACTCCTCGACGATATGAAGAGATGTGAATATGTCATCTTTGATCAATTTTTCGCTGACGATGATGGCATCCTCAAAATTATATCCCCTCCACGGCATAAAGGCACAGAGCACATTCCTTCCTAGAGCCAACTCCCCTGCATCTGTACACGAACTGTCCGCCAAGATCTGTCCTTGGTCCACTTTGTCGCCTTTTCGTATGATGGGCCGATGTGTCAAACATGTGTTCTGATTTGTCCGCAGGAACTTTGTCAGCACGTAGAGATCGGTCCCCACATCGTATCCTTTGGAATCATCCTTCTCATCCACGCGGACAAGGATCCTTTCTGCATCGACGAATTCAACGACTCCTGCCCTTCGACATATCACGACATCTCCAGATCCTTTGGCCACCATATGCTCGATACCCGTCCCGACCAAAGGGGCCTCAGGCTTGAGCAGGGGTACGGCCTGTCTCTGCATGTTTGAACCCATCAAAGCACGATTGGCATCATCGTGTTCCAAGAAAGGAATAAGCGAGGTGGAAAGAGAAACCAGTTGCTTGGGAGACACATCGATGTAATCGATCTGATCCTTAGGGAGCAGTTTAAAATCGCCCAACTGCCTCGCACTGATGAGGTCCTTCGTAAAATTGCCTTTCTCATCGACAGGCGCGTTCGCCTGTGCGATGTTGTATTTTTCTTCTTCCCAGGCTGTGAGATAGAAGCAGTATGGTTCAACCATAGGAAAATGTTTGGCATTTTTCTTCTCGATCTTTTTGATCTCTTTTTCCAGATCATCCTTTTCCACGACGTCGCCAACTTTAAATGCGCTGCCCCCCGGATGAAGGATCTTCACATAATCGATCAACCGACCATCCCTGACCTTCCGGTAGGGAGTCTCTATAAAACCGAACTCATTGACACGAGCAAAGCTGCTCAAGGATGAGATCAATCCGATGTTTGGGCCTTCAGGAGTTTCTATAGGACAGATGCGGCCGTAATGAGAAGACTGAATATCCCTAACCTCAAAACCGGCTCGTTCTCGACTCAATCCACCAGGACCCAGTGCACTCAGCCTCCTTTTGTGCGTGACTTCAGCCAGGCTGTTGATCTGATCCATGAACTGAGAGAGCTGAGAGCTCCCAAAGAACTCTTTCAACGCGGCGATTACAGGCTTGGAGTTGATGAGATCTTGAGGCATAGCTGATGCCAGGTCTGCAGTAACGGTCATCTTCTCCTTAATGGTTCTCTCCATACGGGTCAAACCGATCCGGAATGCATTCTCCACAAGCTCTCCCACAGAACGAACGCGGCGATTACCCAGATGGTCGATATCATCCACCTCCCCTTCACCGGCACGAAGACGCAACAGATATTTGATGACTTCGACAAAATCCATGGGCGTCAGGGTCCGTTCATCAAGAGGAGTGTCTAGCTCAAGCTTGATATTCATCTTGAGGCGTCCGATCCGAGAAAAATTATACTTCTGGGGATTGAAGAAAAGGTTGTGAAAAAGGTTGTGTGCACTCTCCATTGTATGGGGTTCGCCAGGCCTCAATTTTTTGTAGATCTCTCCCAATGCCTTGTTAGTATCCTTGTTGACATCCTTGCGGAGGGTGTTGGAAACGATCTCCCCGATAGTCTCCTTTTCCGGGAAGAATATCTCGAAGGGCTCCTTCATCTCGATGAGCTTTTCCATTTGTTCTGCACCGATCGTTTCAATGGGCATGACCACATCCTTGATATCAGATGAAGAAAGAGCGCCATCAAATTCTTTTGGGGCAAGAACAACCTGCTTGACCTTGAGTTCTTTCAGCTTGAGATAGAGCTCCTTGGTTAGTTTTTTCTTGGCAAGGACCACTTTCGTCTTGGTTTTGGGGTTGATGACATCCTCATCTACAACTTTCCCGATCAAGTTTTCGTTCAATTCCCACATGAGTTTCCCTTTACTGGGGGAAATCTTGTACACATCGTAGAAGAGATGCAAGATCTCCTCATCCGACCCGAATCCGAGTGCTCTCAGAAAGACACTGGCCAGAAATTTCTTCTTTCTGTCTAATCGAACAAAAAGAATATTCTTAGCGTCGTACTCGAACTCGACCCAAGCCCCTCTATAAGGGATAATTTTCCCGATAAAAAATCCCTTGCTCTCTCCCGGCCTGAAGAACACTCCGGGCGATCTCTGCAACTGGGAGACCACAACACGCTCGATGCCGTTGAAAATAAAAGAGCCCTTATCCGTCATCAAAGGAAAGTCGCCAAAGTAGACTTCCTGCTCCTTGATGTGCTTCAACCGCTTTACTTTTGTTGCAGGGTCTTTCTCCCAGGAGATCAATCTGACTTTGATCCGCAGAGGGATGGAGTATGTGTACCCTTTCTGGAGACACTCGATCGGGCTGTACTTCATCTTTAGCTCGACTCTATCACCACAGTGATCACACAGGGGGATCTCGATCTTTTTTATCTCCCCGCAGTAAGGACAGATCTCTCTATCTGTAAGCTCGACGTCTGGATACAAAAGTGTCCCACATCCATTGCACCGGCGCCTGGAGTTCTCCACTCCTTTCAGCCGGCCGCATTTGCACTCCCAGTTCCCGATGGAATAGCTGATAAAGTCCAGCTGTGTCGTTTCTTTAAAATCAGAAACTGGGAAGATATCCTTGAATGCCGCCTGGAGTCCGGTTTCCTTCCTCTCATCGGGCAACAGATCCATTTGAAGGAACTCGGCATAGGACAATTTCTGGATATCCAGCATGTCGGGCATGGGAAACGTCCCCTTGATTTTAGAGAAATTGACTCTTTCACGATAATTATTCATTGATTCATTTAGCATAATCGCTCTCTCAGAAGGATTTAATTTTGTAAAGCAAAACACTCAGAGAAAATTGCATTTTTGACTACTGTATCTCGATGATAGCCCCTACTTCTTCGAATTTTTTCTTGATCTCTTCTGCTTCGTTTTTTGAAACACCTTCCTTGACGGATTTGGGTGCACTGTCTACCAGATCTTTGGCTTCTTTCAATCCGAGGCTCGTCACCTCTCTCACTGTTTTGATGACGTTGATCTTCTTGTCACCGATCTCTTTCAAAACCACATTGAATTCGGTCTTTTCTTCCTCAGCTTGTGCTTCAGCTTGAGGCGCTGAAGCTCCAGGAAAGGCCATAGGCATTGCGGCAGCAGCACTGACACCATATCTCTCTTCAAACTCTTTGATATAATCGGCAAGCTCTAAGACTGTCAGATTATCCAGATGTTCGAAGAATTGATCCTTAGTCAACTTCGCTGATCCCTCTTTTTTGCCCTTAGTGGTTTCCTTAGCTTCATTTGTTTGTGCTTTGGCCATTTTAACCTCCAACCCTATTTTTTTGATTTTAGTTGACTCAACATGTTGCCCAAACTACTGAAGGGGGCTTGCCAAGTCTTTAATAATTGTGTTAATGGATACGCCATTAAAAATCCGAGTCTTGCCAATAAGTCCTCTCGAGAAGACAGATTAGCGACTGTATGAAAATCTTCACTAGGAAGATATCTCCCTTCCACGATGCCCGCCTTGACCTTCAAGAGTTTGTGCTTGATTGAAAAATCCTTGATCAAACGGGCCAACCCGACAGGATCCTCCGGAGCAAAAGCGAGAGCGGTCGGTCCGGTAAATTGCTCCTTTAATTCCTCAGGAAAATCCTCTTTCAAGGCTCTTAGCGCTAGTCGATTCTTGACGACCTTGAACACATAGGAATTCTTTCGTAATTCTCTCCGTAACTCGATGGCTTTGGAGACAGACATGTTCACAAAATCCACAAGATAGAACGACTCATAGTTGTTAAAATCCTTGTTAAGCTCCTTAATAAATGCTTCTTTCTTTTGCCGGATAACACTCACTTTCTCTTCTCCTATTTCTCAACGACACTTTCTGCCATCTTCAGAGAGGGCCCCATTGTCGAAGAAATGTGAATATTCTTGATGTATTTTCCTTTGGCAGCAGGGGGTTTCGCTTGAATGATGGCCTGCAGGAACGATTTGATATTATCGATCAACTTCTCATCCGCGAATGACAGTTTTCCGACCGCGGAGTGAACGACAGCTGTTTTATCCACGCGGAATTCCACACGCCCTGCTTTAATCTCATCAACAGCTCGTCCAACCTCGAAAGTCACAGTCCCGGATTTGGGATTCGGCATGAGCCCTTTGGGTCCGAGGATGCGACCCAGTTTGCCCACACTACGCATCATATCAGGCGTAGTGATGAGCGCATCAAAATCCGCCCATCCTTTGGCAATCTTTTCGATCATCTCCTCACCGCCAACAAAATCA
Organism: Candidatus Aminicenantaceae bacterium; assembly: GCA_049674205.1. GTDB lineage: Bacteria > Acidobacteriota > Aminicenantia > Aminicenantales > Aminicenantaceae > WTAW01. The sequence goes on along the minus strand of JBATYS010000463.1, from coordinate 2,062 downwards.
GCGCCCGCCTTCTCAGCATCCATGATCTTCTCACCCGAGGCGATTACACACACCTTTTTCGTTTTGCCTGTCCCATGCGGAAGGATTACGGTTCCCCTCACCATCTGGTCCGAGTGTTTGGGGTCAACACCCAGCCGGAGGGCGATATCCACGGATTCATCAAAATTGACATAGCTGAGCTTCTTCATAAGGGCAATACCTTCTTCCAAAGTGTACTCTTCCTTTTCCCTCAAACCTATCGCGTTTGTGTATTTTTTTCCTTTTTTAGTCACCGACAATCTCCAATCCCATGTTTTTCGCAGTGCCCTCGATGATCTTTTTTGCAGACTCAAGGTCATTCGCGTTCAAATCCGATATCTTCATTTTTGCGATATCTTCCAACTGTTTCTGAGTGACTTTCCCCACTTTCTCCTGATTCGGGGTGCTGGACCCTTTAGCGATCCCGCATGCCTTTTTTAGCAGATATGAAGCTGGCGGCGATTTGAGGATAAACGTGAAACTCCTGTCCTTATAGACGGAAATGATCACTGGAATGATCGTTCCGGCTTCTATCTTGCTCGTCTTTTCATTAAACTGCCGCACAAAATCCATGATGGCCACATTATGCTGACCGAGGGCAGGTCCAACAGGGGGTGCGGGGCTAGCTTGACCCGCCTCGATTTGAAGTTTTATCATCGCTACCGCTTCTTTGGCCATTTTGCCTCCTAAATTTTCTCCACTTGTAAGAATTCCAGTTCCACAGGAGTCGACCGACCGAAGATCGTGACAAGTACTTTGAGAGTGTTTCTTTCGTTATTCACGTCTTCGACTATGCCGCTAAAATTATAGAAAGGACCGTCGATAATGCGTACGGCCTCTCCTTTCTCAAAAGAGTGTTTCGGTTTGGGCTTTTGAGAAGTGGTTTCCATGTGCTCTACGATCTGCGACACTTCATCCTTGCTCAGCGGTGAAGGCCGTTTCCCTGAACCCACAAATCCGGTGACTTTGGGTGTCTCACGGATTACCAACCAGTTCTCGTCACTCATCTCCATCTCGATCAGAATATAACCAGGGTAGGACCTTTTCGTGGAGACGACCTTTTTTCCTCCCTTGATCTCAACAACACCTTCTGTAGGGATGATGATCTTCCCTATCTGTTCTTCTATACTCAGCTCAATAGCCCTTTGCCGGATAGACTCCGCGACAAACTTTTCAAAACCTGAATACGTATGTACAACATACCAATTTTTTGCCATCATTAAACTCATCTCATTAAAATATTGATTGTATCCTAGAAATCACCCAGGAGAAGATCAAGTCCATAAAGTAAAGGTAAAAGCCGAAGAACAAAGTTGAAATAATAACCACAATGGTTGTGCTGTAGACCTCATTTCTCGAAGGCCACGTCACCTTTTTCATTTCCGCTCTGACTTCCCTAAGAAAAGGAACGATACGCTTATACCATCTTGCTTTTCGACTCATTCTGTTTCCTCGTAAACACTCATGTTTTATAGGGTTTCTCGTTGACCTCCCCTGTGGGATGTAATTTCAATACGAGATATCAAACTCCAATATCATCTGGCAGGTGAGGCAGGACTCGAACCCGCAGCCTTCGGTTTTGGAGACCGATGCTCTAACCCGTTGAGCTACTCACCTACCCTTCTATCTTTCCTCCTCGTTTGTCCTGTATCGCTTGTTCTGTGTCACGCATCTCTAGTTTAAACCCAGGCTATCAACGACTAAAAGCAGAGGACCGCGCACAGGACTATTTTACCTCCTTATGCAGAGTGTGCTTCCTGTCGAACTTGCAGTATTTTTTCAGCTGTATCTTCTCTGTCTGCTGCTTTTTGTTCCGTGTGGTTGTGTAGTTACGTCTTTTGCACACCGCACATTGTAGAGTCACTATTTCTCTCATCGTTGTTCTCGTTTATTCGTTTTTTTTTATTTTTTTATTTTGTCTTTTATCGGTCCGCGTGGGGGGAACGGACCCTGCATCGTTATTCTGTTAATCTAACACCTCTGTGACCGTTCCAGCTCCGACTGTCCGCGATCCCTCTCGTATTGCAAACTTCAATCCCTTCTC
>JBATYS010000462.1:0-2121 GCA_049674205.1 Candidatus Aminicenantaceae bacterium | reverse complement strand
TACTGCAACAAAAGAGGATTATGTGGCAAATGTTTTGTTGAAATTGTGAAAGGAAATCTTCCTCCTCTCGAGGCTCGCGAGAAATCATTTCTCGATTTGAAACATATGAGCGAACGCTGCAGACTAGCATGCAAATACAAAATTACAGGGGATGCTGAAATAAAAATCCCTGGCGATTCTATCCTCCAGAAAACTACTGTTCTGGAAACGGGAATACAATTCCCTCTGGAGGTAAAGCCTGCAGTTAAAAAGTATTATCTCGAGCTTCACAAACCCGATTTGCAGCACCCCTATTCATCAATGGAACTCATCCAAAGATATTTTCGAAAGAAAAATTTGGACATATCCCTAGATGTGCTGAAAAAGATCCCGAATGTGATCGAGAAAAACAACTATAAAATAACTCTAGTCGTCTTCAGAGATAAAGAAATTTTGGCTGTCGAACCAGGCGATACGACTGACAAAAATTTTGGCCTGGCCGTGGACATTGGTACTACTACCCTGGTTGTAGAATTAGTCAACATGAACACGGGGAAAAGAGTCGACTCGCAGACCTCCAATAACAGCCAGATAAAATTCGGTTCGGATATCATATCGAGGCTTTCTTTTGCCTACATGGAACCCCAGAATTTAGGCAAATTGCAAGAAGAGATCGTAAATTCCTTATCAAAAATGATAAGCCGCCTTCTCAATAAAAACAAAATAAAACCTCTCTATGTTTACGAAATCGTTTTAGCTGGGAATGCACCCATGAACCACTTTCTCCTTGGAATTCCAGTGAAGAGCCTGGCTGTTGCACCCTACCATGCTGCATTCAGCACTCTGCCGGAACTTTCTGCAAGGAAGGTCGGAATCAAGATAAACACAAATGGGAAAGCGTATGTTGTACCGAACATAAAGAGTTTTATAGGAGGCGACATCTCTGCAGGCCTGTTGGCATCGAATTTGGCCAACCGGAACGGAAACTACCTTTTTATCGACCTTGGCACAAATGGAGAGATCGTATTAAAAATAGGAAGGAGATTCATCGCCACATCGACGGCCGCTGGTCCTGCATTTGAGGGAATGAACATCAACTCTGGAATGCTGGCTCTTCCCGGAGCCATCTATAGAGCTGAAAAGAAAAAACGATTGACCCTGCACACCATTGAGAATATGCCTCCGAAGGGAATCTGCGGCACGGGTCTCATCGACTTGGTTGCTATTTTTTTGGATCGAGGAATAATCACTTCAAAAGGAAAAATCACCCATAAGAACAGAAAAATTCCCATCACGAAAAAAATTGATATTACACAGAAAGACATTCGGGAAATACAGCTTGCCCTGGCAGCTATTAAAAGCGGCATCCAAATTATGCTCGAAAAATATGGCCTCGAAACGGATAAGCTTGAAGGAATTTTTATTGCCGGCGCGTTCGGAAACTACTTGAACATCCAAAATGCAATGACTTTGGGACTCTTGCCTCCAATTGATCCAAAAAAAATCGTCTTCATCGGGAATTCCTCTTTAGCCGGAGCAAAGGCATTGTTGCTCTCAGAAAAAGCTAGAAAAACGACCGAGACCTTGATTCAAAAAATTCAGCATGTGTCCCTAGCTACAAACCCTAAGTTCCAGGAATATTTTATTAGCGCCCTGGATTTCGGATGGAGAAACCCTGCAGACTTAGAAAATCCATAATTGACTAGGAAGAAACGAATTCCCGGGACACGGCTCTGTACGTTTAGGAAATTGATCCCCCCCTTCACCGGAGGACTAAAAACCGATACACAGGCAATCGTTGACATTCAAGAGGATTTGGAAGAAAATGAACATCAAACATAAAATATTCAGGTTTAGACCATGCCGGACAAAAAACAGCTTGTTTTGATTCCTTTGTTTTGGGGATCACTTTGGGGATTGGCTGAGGCCACCGTGGGCAATCTCCTCCACTGGACACTTATCCCAGGGATCGCTGGTTTTGTGATGTTTCCAATTGGATTAGTATTCATGGTGAAGGCATTCAACCATTCAGGAAAGTTATCAACCATCTTCCTGACTGCTCTTGTGGCGGCGAATATAAAAATGGTGGACCTCTTTTTTCCGGCTCACAACCTGTTTGCGGTGATCAATCCAGCAATAGCT
>JBATYS010000461.1:0-3088 GCA_049674205.1 Candidatus Aminicenantaceae bacterium | reverse complement strand
GTATGATATCTAAAACGAAATTCCGTCTCAGTTTCCCCAGCGAGGAAACTTCGCTCGGATCCGGGCTTCCCTCACATCTCCCTTCAGGAGATGTACCATGCCCGGTCAGCCCTTCTCACGGTTTGCTCCACCACACAATTGGGACACTCAATAACGCATTGAGTATTCATGCCATCACGGATTTAGGAATGCACCCGTGGGGCAGAAGCCTTGTCGTTTAGAGGAGATTAGTGTATTCTTAGTAGCTCACAAGTGGACCTGAATTATTCATAAAAGATGCTGCCATTAGAATATTGAATGATTTTAGAGTATAAATCTGGCAGCATCTTTTATGAATAATTCAGGTAGGAGATTTGATAGATGAGACGATTGTGTATCCTGCTTTTGCTTCTCGGCTTCCTTCCTGTTCGCGCCTTTTCTTTGGCCTTGAAAGATGATATCACGATCTTGTTGAGAGAAAGACAGGTTCAGAACCTGGACAACACCGGATTAAACCTGGTGTTTTATATCAGAATAAAAAATTCTTCCTCTAAAGCCTACTATCTTTCCGGGTACTCCTACCGTTTTGTCGTCGATCAGACGGAATACCTCCGGTTGCAGACCTCCCTGGATTCGAGGCTCAGGCTCGAACCTTCCGAAGAGACTCTCATAGCCTTGCCTGTCAAAATCACGTATGAGCACCTGTTTCGAACAATCGAGGGCGTCCAGGCCAAGGACAAAGCTCTGTGTTATATCATGGGTGAACTGGCATTTGCCGATGAAAAAAAGGAACGCGGGCGCCTTCCGTTTTCGTTTTCCGGGGAGTTCCCGATCTACAGCAATCCCCAGGTCGACCTTGTTGCACTAAACGTCAACATGCTCACGATCGGTGGCTCGGATCTGAATCTTGAGATAAAATTGATAAACACAAATGGATTCGAACTCCTGATCCAGAGAGTCAGCTACAGGATCAAAGTCGGGAATCATCCTATCGGGGATGGAATCATCGGCGGGGACAAAAGTATTCCCGCCTATGGTGAAAAGACGTTCCAGCTCCCCAAGTTATTGAATTTTTTCGAGGTGGGAAAGGACGTGTATGCCTTCTTGCAACAGGATACAGCCCCCTGCCAGTTTTCCGGGGAGATCGAGATCCAGACAGTTTGGGGAAGGCTGATGCTCCCCTTTGATGTGTCCAAGGATACCGTTATCAATAAACCTTCTTCATGATTAACGTCATCATTCCCACATTTAACAGGGCCGAGTTTTTAAAAGAAGCGATCCAGTCTGTTCTGGACCAGGATTATTTCCGTGGGCTCGACAGGGAACGGTTTTTTGAGATCATCGTGGTCGATGATGGATCGACGGATAAGACCGAAGAAGTCGTCCAGTCCTTTGCGTGTGACATCCGGTATATCTATCAGGAGAACAGGGGAGTGAGTGCCGCAAGAAATGCGGGACTTCAACATGCCAGGGGAGACTTTATCGCTTTTCTGGACTCTGACGATCTTTGGAAAAGGGACAAGATCGGAGTTCAGATGAGTTTGATGAACACCGTTTCCCGCGCAATGATGTGTTATACGGAAGAGACATGGATCAGGCACGGGATCTTTGTGAATCCCAAGAAAAGACACCAGAAATATTCCGGTTGGATCTTCGACAAGGTTCTGCCCCTCTGTCTTATCAGTCTCTCCTCCGCCCTTTTCCGGAGAGAGGTCTTCGAAAAGATCGGTTCGTTCGATAAGGATTTTCCTGTCTGTGAGGATTATGATTTTGGGATCCGACTGGCTCACCGGTATCCTGTCTATTTTTTGACCCGGCCACTGATCGTAAAGAGAGGAGGACATGAGGACCAGTTATCCCAGAGATACTGGGGAATGGACAGGTTCCGGATCAAAGCACTGGAAAAAGCCCTCGCGATGGACCTGTCCTCCCATCAGAGAGACCTTGTCCAGGCAGAGATCGTCAAGAAGAGCCGGGTGTTGGCGAACGGTTTTGCAAAAAGAGGAAAAACGGCCGATGCTGAAAAATACAGGAAACTCATTGATGTATACACATCCAGCGGGGACGATGGCTGATTTTCCAATAACAGAATTTGTGCAAGGTCCATAATAATTATGAGTACCTTTAAAGATAAAATCAGAGGAGATGTTTTCGCTCTAGTCAGATTTTTAACGCCATTCCCTCATCACCTTCTCGGCGTCTGCGGATCTGCGCATGTTTATCCGTATTCTGCCTCTAAGGCCTCGATTTTGAAGTGCCACACATTTTTATTCCTCTCGTGCTCATACAGTCCTCGACGCCCACCTTCGGCGGGTCCCCTTGGCGGCGATTCGAGGAAGGCTAAATCTGACGATGTCGCTCAATCCATCACCTCTGATTCTTTATCAATATGTTCACGTCAAGGACTCACTATTGTGATGCACCTCGTGTAAAATAAATTTACATTTTTTAAGGAGGTCTAATGAGTGTATTGGATGTCATCCGGCAGAGGCGGAGTGTCAGGGTATACAAGAAAGATCCCATTCCTGAAGAGAGTTTCCTTCGAGTTCTTGAGGCCGCTCGTCTTGCCCCTTCAGGGAAAAATCTCCAGCCGTGGAGATTTGTGGTCGTTCAGAATAGTGAGCTGAAGAAAAAATTGGCCAAAGCCTCCAATCAGCAGGACTTTATCGCTGATGCGCCTCTCATCATCGTCGCTTGCGGTTTTCCCGACGAGAGTTATCGAGCCCTGGGGCGTTACATGAAATCGTGGCCAGTGGATGTCGCGATTGCTCTGGAGCATTTGATCCTGCAAGCACAAGAGGAGGGCCTTGGAACATGTTGGATCGGTTCATTCGAGGAAGAGGAGGTCAAATCTCTACTCGATGTTCCCGAACATGTCAAAGTGCTGGCTCTCACGCCTCTAGGATACCCTGGCGAGATGCCTGAGTCTCGTGGACGAAAGTCCCTCGAAAAAATCATCTCTTACGATTCCTTCTGATTGGCCTGGGCGATTTAGAACCAGTAATTAATCCCGATAGTCACCTGGTAGCCGCTCAGGTCAAAATTCTCGAAGTCCTGAAAGTGAGGGTCCAGGTTTCCGCTGGCGTAGTTGAACTTGAACTCACCCTCG
>JBATYS010000460.1:0-5190 GCA_049674205.1 Candidatus Aminicenantaceae bacterium | reverse complement strand
GCTCGGAGGGGTCTTCTCTCTTTTCGGTTTTTCAACAGGATGCCTGAGAGTTGATGACGATTCCTGTTGAAGTTTTTGTGGGGTCGTCAGATCCCTGAGGGTCTCTCTATGGGGAACTGCGGTTTCTGTGAGCTTTTCTTCTGTACGGGATCCACTGCCAGAAGACCCATCGCCTCCACCACCCCCCGGGAAGGAGATCACATTGACGTAATGGATCATCTCTTTTTTTGGCGACTTAGGGAAGTAAGGCGAGAGCAGAATAAGAAGAAATAGCGAAAGATGGAATGAGATCGATACGACCAGAGCTCGTTTAAAGTTTAGATCCCCATGACTCACTGTAGCCATTCCTACTGCCTGTCCCTTTCTTCTATGGGTTTAACGACCAACCCAACGACTTCGACTCCCGCTTTTTTTGTGACATCGAGGACGTTGATGACATATCCGTAGGGAAGGCTTTCATCCGCCTTTATGAATACCACTTTTCTCTCTTTACCGTAGAAATATTCCTTCAGTTTGTTCTCGAGCAAAAAGATGTTTATTGGGGACTCACCGATATGGATATACCGGTCTTGGGTGATCGTCATCGTGAGTCCCTCCTCAGCGGGAGAGGAATTGGTTTCAGCTTGAGGGAGGTTGACACCGATGCCGGATTGCATCATAGGAGCGGTCACCATGAAGATGATCAACAACACGAGCATCACATCCACAAGAGGAGTGACGTTGATTTCGGAGAGTGAAGTCCCGATTTCTTTCCGTTGTATTGGATGATATTTAAAGGTCATAGAGTCTTTCGGTGATACTCAAGAATTCTATCGAAAAATCTTCCATATCGGAGACAACTTCCTTGATGCGGTAAAGGAAATAGTTGTAGGCCACGACCGCTGGGATTGCCGCGAAGAGCCCCAAGGCTGTCGCGATGAGCGCTTCGGCGATCCCTGGCGCGACTGTCACCAAGCTGGCCACTCCCTGAACACCGATCTCGCGGAAAGAATCCATAATTCCCCAAACCGTACCAAACAGGCCGATGAATGGCGTAACGCTCCCTGTCGTGGCTAAAAAATTCATCATTTTTTCCAGCCGAGATACCTCTCTGTTGGCAGCCTTGATGAGAGCTCTGTTGACCGTCTCTAGATTGGCGGGCGTCAGAGTTGGGTTGGAATTGGATTTCATGTAGTGTGAAAGCACCTTGAATCCGGAACGGAAGAGCTTTGCCTCAGGACTTCCTCTGTACTTCTTAGCAGCCTCGTTCACCTCGTTGAGGTTTGAGCTTTTTCGGAAGATGTTTAGGAATTTCTTGGACTGAGAGGATGCTGTCCTCAGAGTTTTTCGCTTAAAGAATACAACCGCCCATGAAAAGACAGAAAAAAAAAGAAGAACGAGCAGTACAAATTTGACGATGATACTGGCTTCAAATATAAGGTTTAGAAAGTCCATTTTTCCATTTCAAAAGTAGCATATGCCTGGCTACTTGTCAAACTTTCCGCTCTGTTGGTTAGCATTTCCAAATCCGTGTTGATGTTATTCAGAGTGATCAGATTATATGATATCAAAAACGAAATTCCGTCTCAGTTTCCCCAGCGAGGAAACTTCGCTCGGACGTAGGGGATTCCCTCACATCTCCCCTTGGGAGATGTACCATGCCCGCCTAGAGCCCTTCTCACGGTTTTTTCCATCACACAATCTGATCTCTCAATACCGCATTGCGATTCCTGACATCACGATTTTGGAAATGCTTATAGAGTTACAGGAAGGTTTGACAAACAAGGGTTCACGTAATAGATTGAAAGCGCGAACATACCGGAAGAGGATGGGAATGACTGAAAGAAAAGTGTCCAGAGAGGAGAGGCGATTCCAGCCTGCGCAGTTGCTCGCTGCGAGCTTTGTTGGTGCCATTTTGATCGGGACTCTCTTGTTAGCGCTTCCCTTCAGCACACAATCAGGCAAAATATCCTTCGTGGACTCCCTCTTTACAGCGACTTCAGCCGTATGTGTGACGGGTTTGACCGTTAGGGATACAGCCACGTATTTCTCCCCTGTGGGACAGGTTATATTATTAATCCTCTTTCAATTGGGGGGCCTGGGGATCATGGCTTTTTCCACACTGATCCTGCTCGTTGCAGGGAAGAGGATATCCGTAAAAGACAGGATCGTCATCCAGGAGGGATACGCTTCTTCTAAGATTAAGAATGTAAAGGTTTTGTTGAGAAATATTTTCGTCTATGCATTGATTATTGAACTTATAGGCACTCTTTTTCTCTATATACACTGGTGCAGTCGATTCTCTGGACCTCAAACGTTTTTTGAGTCAGTTTTTCATTCTGTATCCGCCTTTTGCAATGCTGGATTCTCGCTTTCCAGCGACAGTTTTATTGCTTGCCGCGGCGATTTGTGGCTGAACATCATTCTCATGGTTTTGATCGTACTAGGAGGATTGGGATTTTTGGTGCTCCAAGAGCTTATTGAAATGAGCGTTGCATTGATCAAGCGAAAAAAAATGCACGTCTCTCTCCATACAAAGCTTGTCCTCACTCTTACTTTTTTTCTAGTTGTTGTTTCCGCTCTCTCTATCTTTTTTATTGAAGGGAATCGCGCCATGCAGGATTTCGGGATGAAGGAAAAGATCCTGGCTTCTTTTTTCCAGGCGGTTACTGCACGTACAGCCGGGTTTCATACGATGGCGTTGAACTCCCTGAGTTTTGCCAGCATTTTTATGTTGGTTATATTGATGTTCATCGGTGCATCCCCCGGATCCACAGGGGGTGGTGTGAAGACCAGTACGGCCGGAGTTATTTTCGCTTTCCTGAAATCAAGGGTTCAGGCCAGGGAGTCGGTCAGCCTTTTTTACAGAACTCTTCCGCTTGATCAGGTCATCAAAGCTTTTGCAGTCGTCACTTTGAGTATCGGAGTGATTTTCCTTGCCGCTTTTGCCCTGTTTCTCGTGCAGCAAGATGGGTCTATGGAGGGAGTGTTTTTTGAGGTTGTCTCCGCCTTCGGAACAGTGGGGCTTTCGCTTGGCATCACTCCCGAACTGACAGGATTGAGTAAAGCCATTCTGGTACTCACCATGTATGTTGGAAGGATAGGCCCTTTAACGCTCCTCTATGCGTTTAGCCGTCGAAGGGCTTACGGGAAGTTCGAATATGTTGAGGAATCCGTCATGATCGGATAAACTTTGGACTGAAGGAGCAGAGGTATGAAGGTTGCAGTGATCGGACTGGGAAGTTTTGGCTCTTATGTCGCCAAAACACTGTATGAAATGGGTCATGAGGTTCTTGCTATCGATGAAGACAAAGCCAGGGTGGCCGACCTGAAGGATTTGGCCACACATGCTATTCATATGGACGCAGCGAACAAAGAGAATCTCCAGGCGGTGGGGATCATGGATATGGACATTGTAGTGATGAGTATGGGCCCGGCGATGGAATCATCCATTCTTACGACGTTATTCTTATCGGAAATGGGAGTCGAAAGGATCGTTGCCAAGGCACTTACCGAGGATCATGCAAAGATCCTGGATGCGGTTGGAGCGACAGAAGTGATCTATCCTGAAAAAGATATGGCTATCAAGACGGCCTTGCGATTGAGCAATCCGAATATCTTGGAGTACCTGCCGCTCATTTCCGGCTTAAGCGTTCAGGAGATCGCAGCACCCGAGAAATTCATCGGAAAAAGCCTGAAGGAGCTGGATTTGAGGAACAAGTATGGCATCCATGTTATGGCTATCAAGGAAATCATCCCCGAGAAAACCACGTTCATACCCAAAGCGGATTTTGTCATCAAAGACAGTGACATCCTCATCATTTTGGGGGAAGAAGAGCATCTCAAAAAGCTCGATTCGAAAAAGTCTTTAAATCCGTAGTGCTGCAGCCGAGTCTCTTTGCGGAAGGGGCCGGTCCCGACATCACGGATTTGTCGTTAATCCAGAAGAGTATCCAGAATGAACAGCGCGACGTCCTTCGCCCCCCGACCGCTTTCCTTGGTGGGGCCTACACAAGAGGGGCATCCTTCAGTACAGAGACACGCTCTGATAGTCTTCCTGCACTGCTCGAGAAGATCATTCTGGAGGTCGAACAGCGATGGGCTCAATCCTATTCCGCCAGGGAAGCTGTCGTAGATGAATATATTCGGTTCAAAAGAAATATCTGTGGGGTCCACGGACATTTCTTCCTTGGACAACTGAGGAGGGAGGTTGCGGGGAGGCAGCGATTTTCCTGTTGTGTTGTCTCCAATCGAAACTCCCACGTCACGCAGGTCGCACATCATAAAAAGGGGAGAAACGTGGTGGAGAAGGTAGGAGAGGCCGAAAAGCCCGTTGATCTTCTCCACAGGTGAATACGGCAAAGCGTGAAAAACTTTTGCGGGGATGGTTAGCCAGTAGGCTGTCGTATGCATCTCGTTCTGGGGAAGGCTGAGGTCTCCGGCACCGACATTCTCCATTGTGTACAGTTTTATTTTCTTGAATCCCACAACCTGGGTGGCCACATGCACTTCACCATGGTTAAAGGACATTCTGGGTTCGTCTTTCTTTGAAAAAATATCCAAGATCTTGATCTTGGTGTAGTCGATCGCATCTGTATAGTAATCGATATCCGTTTTTCTTACATAGGCCTTTCGACGGTCGAAATCCAATTCATCGACATAATATTGCTCGCCCTCTCGGAGGTAGATCGCTTTCGGATGAAGTGCAGTCAGAGCTGCAGTAAAATCCACCTCGGCGATCGCTTTGGGTTTTCCTGAGGTGTCTACGACAACAAAATTATCAGAGCTGATGCTCCTGAGGCTTACTCCATCGGCAGGATAGGCATCCGATGTCCAGTACCACTTGTCCTTTGAATGATGGATGAGTTTTTCATCCTCGAGAAATTCGAGAATTTCTCCGATATCCATGCGACCGAATTTCTCTCCATCCACAAAGGGCAACTCGAAAGCGGCACACTCGATGTGGCTGACAAGGATAGATAGGTTATCCGGGTTGATAAGGGCTTTTTCGGGATTTTTCGTGAAGAAATAATCAGGGTGGTTGATTATGAACTGGTCGAGAGGCGAACTGGTTGCCACGAGAACGGCTGCGGACGTTCCCGTTTTTCGTCCGGCTCTGCCAGCCCTTTGCCAGGTGCTCGATATGCTTCCCGGGTAGCCGGCGAGGACAGAGATGTCCAGGCTCCCGATGTCGATCCCGAGCTCTAGCGC